>CAIOKL010000148.1 GCA_903858915.1 uncultured Alphaproteobacteria bacterium
CGAGTCTGCGTAAGCCTACCCTAATGTAGGCGCGCAAAGACGAGACCTGATAAATTCATTCGCATCATTTAAGAGTGGAGCGTTATTGGAAGTGTTATTAGTCGTTTACTTCAATGTTTTCCGAAACGAAGGTATCATCTTTTAACATAATATTTGCTTCAGTTTCTTCAGAAATTGCTTCGACGATATTATCATCAGAAGAGTTAATATTAACATCAATCATGCCACGATTTTTAATGGAATTGATGATATTTTTACGCTGAGCATCAACATCAATTAAATCACTGGCAATCTCACGAAGAGCAATTACCGCGGGCTTTTCTTTGCGATCAAGATTTGTACTCGAACCAGACAATATCGCTTTAGCGCGATTGCTAGCAATTAAGCACAATTCAAAACGATTCGGAACTACTTCAACGCAGTCTTCAACAGTTATTCTAGCCATTTTAATTATATTTAATTTGTTTAAAATATTGGATTGATTTGCCATCAATTATAAATAATAATTTTTTGCATGCAACTATTTTTTGAAATCAGCAAATATTTGATTAAATCGCCATTAATAATCGAATTTTTAACTATCTAATTTCAAAATGTCCTCGAGCTTTATCACTTTCCCTTCGGTTAACTTCCGCATGTTTTGATTCACAAATCTTCTTTAAATCACTTTTAAAATTATCGAAACTAACACCCTCTTCTTCTTTTTTTGCTTTAATTTCAAAACCTTCTTTTTGGATAATTTCATTTTTTGAAAATTTAACAATATCAACAACTAAATCCAAATTATTTTTCAAATATAACAAAACTTCATTTTCGGGTAATGATGCTATTTTGGAAATTTTTTCTAAATATTCTCTATTGCCATCGTTAGAATGATTTGAATTTAAAATATTTTCGGCATTTTTAACAAAAAAAGTTCTTATTGTATTTTCAGCATCTTTAACCCCTTTGGCAATCTTGCCTTTTTCGCAAGTAAGTGCATCAATTAAATCAATCGCAAAACCCTCGTCACTTTTTAAATTATTTTGAACATTATTTCTCCCAAAAACCTCATTAATACCCGAAGACTTCATAATAAAAGCTTCCGTAAAAAAACTACGCAATTCTGCTTGATTTACTTCCGTAAATTTATTTTCAAATAATTCTAAACAATAACATAATTTTTTTAAATCTTCTAAATTAGCTCCCGAAGCATGTCCCTTGCCAGTTAATCCACCCCTTGAATTTCTCTCTAATTGAGTTTCTTGATAAGCTCTATTCATTGCTTCGCGATCTCCCATCGCATAATCAAGAAAAAAATAAATTCCACTTTTAATTAAATCTTTATCGGCGCTTTTTGATCTAGCGGAAATGCCGTCGACCACTTTATCTAAAAGATTATGAAAATAATTTCTGGCTATATTTTCATCATTTTCTGCAATTGGTGGATTAAATTTTTTAGCATACTCTGCGAAGGAATTGAGTGATTCAGCTGAAGAAAATTTTTGATTAAAATTGGCGAGTTCTTGCGATTCATGATTCGTCAAATTATTCACAAAACCCATCTCTTTAAAATTTAATTTTTTACTATCATATGTTTTCGAATGTTGTGATGCCTCCTTTATTGAGAATTGATAAAATCCCAATAACAAAGATTCTAAAAGCGGTAAATCTTTTGCTGATAATAATTCAACTTCTGGATTAGGTTTTTTTGGATTATTATCAGCCTGATTTTCATCCGCAAACCTAACTTCTATTGCCCTAGGATGACCATCTTCCGCTCTTTTTTCAGCTACACTCCCTCTTCCAAACTCTTTTTCTATAATATATTGCAAAGCTTGCTTATCCTTAATTTCAACAAATTCTCTTCCTAATTTTGAAATGTTTACATCTTTTGTTTCGACACTTTTTAACTCACCTTCATAAGTTTCAGGATTTTTCATCCATTCTTTATATAATTCTGACTCTTTTAATTCATTCTGATACTTTTGCAAAGAAACAAAAAAACCATCGATTAACTTAGTTTGTTTTTCTAATTTTTTCTCCCGATCTTCTTCACTAATTCTTTGTAACTTTTCTAACTCTTGTTCGGTTTCTTGAATTTTTTTATTAATAACTTCTCTTAGCTCTCTTATTTTATTCTCACTCTCAGACTTCTCTTTCTCATCTTCTTTTTCCTTAGCTATTCGGGCTTTTTCATTTTCTAATTCATCATTAAATTTATCTTTAAATTCTCTTAAAACTTCTTGGGAATTTGAACTTAATTTAACTTCTAAAGTTAATTTCTTATATTGTCCATATTCAACAACTTTAAAAGAATCTTTTTCACTAAAAAAACTCTTTATTTTTTCATTTAAATCCGGAGAAAAATCTTTAAATTCTAGCATTAAAGCTCCACTTCTATTTTCTCTGTTCTCGGGTTCAAAATAGTCACCTAAAATTTCCCTTAACTCATTTTTAATATTCTTTAATTCTTCACTGCTAATTTTTTTTAATTTTTCGTCGGGGATTTTTGGTTCAGCACGATATCTTCTCGATAAATAAGCTAAACCCACTATTCCAAGTCCACCAAGCATCAAAGCACTAGAAGATGATGTGTTGCCATTATCATGAATGGGAGATTGATCTATTAATCCTCTACCCTCTAAGAGACTTGGTTGAAAAAAGTGAATTGACGGTTCACCTTTATTCATTATTCTATATACGCCCCGCATGCATGCTTCGCAAGGCGGTTGATTGGGTCTCATCCACAGCAAATCATTGCTTAAACTAATAATTTGTTCAGCTTGCTTAGAAGAAATAGTTGGACCACTTAAATTGTCAGTTTTAATACTAGCTTCTTGCATTATTTCTATCCCCAATAGAATAAAGTTTTAAAAAATATTTTGTATTAATTAAAGTTAAATATTAGGGCTAATTAATTCTCAAGAAAAACTGTACAAAAAAATAAAGATTATAAATTTTGATTTATATCGGAATCTAAATAAATGGAAAAAATGAGATAGGAATCTGGTCTTTTTAATAATAAAATTTCGTTGTTAAGAAATTTTATTAAAGAGCGATTTTTTTAAGAAAGTTTTGGGCGATTCTTACCGCTCTAATGTCAATCGTATGATCTAAATTATCGATGGCGTGCGCTTCAAACGGCACTTCATTTTGATTTAAAATTATTTGCGCTTCGTGAAAATTTGCAAAAGGCAAAACCGAATCGTGAGTGCCGTGAATTAAACAAATATTTGGCTTGGAAATAATTGCATCGCCGACACTAATTGGCTCAACGACCTTACCCGAAAAACTTATTATTCCGGCAATTTTTTTCGGCATGATCAAGCCTTGATAAATCGACATCATACTGCCTTGCGAAAAGCCGATTAAAATCAAATTTTCGTAGGATAAATTGAATCTACCCAATTGATCTTCGATAAATTTTAGTAAAATTTGATTGGCATTTTTAATTTTTGGAGCCAAAACGGCAAGAGCGCTCCGCTCAACTCCGGCATAAAGCGAGAACCATTGATAACTATTTGGAAATCCGCCTTCCCACGGCTCAATCGCATTTGGCGCAATGAAATAAGCATCTTGAATAATTGGTTGAAATTCATTTGCTAATTCAATAAGATTTTCACCATTAGCACCATAACCATGCAACAAAATTACTAAAAATTTTGGTGATTTCGTCGTGCCATATTCGTGAGTAGTTAAAGACATATTTATAATTAATTTTTTATTCAATTTATGCTTACCATTGATAATTTAAGTTTTTATAAAGACAACAAAAAAATTTTTAGCGATTTAGCATTTTCACTAAGCATTTCTTCGGCTCTAATCATCACTGGCAAAAATGGATGCGGAAAATCTTCGCTGTTAAAACTAATCGCTGGAATCTACGAAATACAAAGCGGAAGAGTTTTGTGGGGCAACGAAAATATTGAAAATTTTCGCGACGATTTCAATGGCGATATGCAATTTATTGGACATAAAAATTTTCTAAAACCCGAATTAACCGTTAAAGAAAATCTTGAATTTTACGCCGATTTAAGAGGAACTAAAAACGCCGTCGCCCCCGCTTTGGAATTTTTTTCACTAAAAGAAATCCAAAATTCACCCGTAAAAAATCTTTCCGCCGGTTGGCAACAACGCGTAATTTTAACGAAACTTTTAGCCTGCCCCGCTACGGTTTGGCTCCTCGACGAGCCATCAAATAATCTCGATAAAGATGGCAAAGAACAACTTCGCGAACTTATCAAAAACCGCATCAAAGATCGCGGTTTAGTCATTCTAACCTCGCACGACGAAATGTTTTTCGACCTCGGTCCCAAATTAAATTTAGAAGATTTTGGGTAATTTTTTAAAATATCGATTAAAATAATGTTACCAATAAACAAAATTGTTACCATTAAATAAATTGTTACCTTAAATTAAAATTGTTACCTAAAATAATAATTGACTCTTTTATCAAATTTATAATCTTAAAGACTGGTATTTGAAGGGTTAATACCATTTCAACAACATCCCGTCGATATTTCGAAATAAATCATTTTATTTTCTTTAACATTTGAATTGATTAATTGTGAACGATTTGTCGCAAAGGAATAAGTCAAAGATGAGTTAAAATATTTACTATTAAAACCGGCTTTCAGACCAGCGCCGGCAAGCCTTCCGCTAGCTCCTTCATCCACGAATTTATTTTTAACGAAGCCATAATCGTAAAATGGTTCTAATGAAAATTTATGTAAATGAGCTAAATTTTTATCCAGAAAATTTTGATTTTTTTCATCTTGATTTTTGTTTAAAATTGTACTTAAAAATCCGAGATTAAAATTAAGTTTATTTCTAAAATAATAACCCGAATCGCCATTGATATAATTTTCGCGAAAGCCTCGCACCGAATAATATCCGCCGACGGAAAACTGCTCCGACCCAAAAAGCGTTTGCTTCGCATACTGCCCGCTGAATTCGCTGGTAAAAATTAATGGCGCGTTAGCCTTTGATAAAATAAATTTTTTGGAAAAATTGGCATAAAATTTGAAGGCGTCGAATTGCGCCCGCGGTGCCATTTCCGTAGAATCCGCTCGATCCTTTGTGGCATTCATTAATTTTAAACCGCGCGAATAAGATGGATTCAAATAAATGCTGGTCGTGTTATTGAAATAAGATGAAAGCGTAAAACCCAAATTTGCGATTGATAATTTTCTGGCGGAATTGTCGATTTTCTCTTTATTTAAATAGCTCGCCGAGGTTTTGTTGGTAACCGAAATATTGCTCGCAATTCGCAATTTGGCATCACTCATTAATACTCGATCGAGAGTAATTTTTGACGATTGAGAAAAACCTGTTAGGCTTAGAGGCTCATTGATTCCCTGATTTTGCCCTTTAAATTCTGAATGCGAAAAATCATAAGAAAAACTGTTATATTTAAACGGAATTGAAACGGTGCCGGCGAAAGATTTTAAATCTTTAATTTTGTTTTTATCGTGAAGATTTGCGCTATAATTTAGGTTCAAATTATCGTTCAAAAAAAGCAAATTATCAATGCTCGAAGAAAAATTCACGCGTTGAATTCCCGTAAAATTATTGCCCAAATTATCTTTGCCAATCGTGAATTTGGCGGGGAATTTTTTATTGTTATCAATTTTGACCAAACTCTCGCCAACTCTGTCTCCCGGAGCTATTTTCATCACCGCTTGATTCGATTGCAAACGATTGATTTGATAAATTCCTTGATTGATATCGTTGATATTTAAAACATCGCCTTCGGCATCGCCAAAAGCCATAAATTTTTGCATTTTTTCGATTGCACGATTCTTGCCAAACTCAATTGCCCCAATGCGTCCTTCAATAATTTGTAATTCAAAAATTCCGCTTTGTAAATTTTGTTTTGGCACCTTGATTTGAGTCGTAATAAAGCCGGCATTTTGATAATAATCATTGACGGATTTGATTATGTTCGCCAAAGTTTCCGCCTCAACGCATTTGCCGATAAAAGGTTTGATAATTTTTTTTTGACGAAAACTCGAAACCGCCCCAGCATCAACAAAGCGAACCTCTTGAAGGGTAATGCATTTTGCCATTTCGCCACTAATAATTGGCGAATTTTTTAGCGCTTCTGGTTGATTTTTTTTGTTAATTTCGCGCTCTTTTTTAATGGCGTCAAATTCGAGATTGCGTTTTTTATCTTCCAAAATATTTTGCTGTTGACGCATAATCCAATCTTGTTCATTCAGGGCATCTTGTGAGTTTTGCGCAAAGCTTTTTGTGCATAAAATATTTAACAAAAAAACCAGTAAAAATAATTTTTTTAGCTTAATTAACATTTGTTAAAATATTTTTTGTCATTTGGATAAGTGGCGTTAAAAACAAAAACTTCGTCAGTTATAACGAAGTTTTTGTTGATAATATTTTAATTATTGCGAAGCAAATTTAATTTATCAAAATACTAATCTTTGCTCTCTCGAGACTTTTGGAAATAAAGTCCTCCACGGCTTTTTTGGCAAGATTTTGTGCCAAAGAAATTTTCGCTTTTTCATAAGGCAAAATTTCGGCAGGTCTTTCATCATCTAATTTAATTATTAGCCATTTTTGATTCGCCAAAAATGGTTGAGAAATTTGATTTTTTTGTAATAATTTTGCTTGTTTTAAAACTTCACTCGGAAGTGCTTCTTCGATTACGAAGCCAAGATCACCGCCCTTTTTAGCAGTTTCTTTGTCGACAGATTTCTTTTTCGCTTGGGTAGAAAAACTATTTGGAGATTTGGAAACAATTTGATAAACCGCTTCCGCTTCATTTTTATTTTTAAGTGCAATATAACTAATTCTAATATCTTTTTTGCC
>CAIOKL010000149.1 GCA_903858915.1 uncultured Alphaproteobacteria bacterium
TTAATATTTGAATTTTTTGAATTTTTAAAAAATTATTTTCAAGAAAATTTTTCGTTGAATATTCAATTTTTTCAGAAAAATTAATGATTTTTTGTTGCGAATTTTCTAAAAATTTTTGCGGATTTAATAAATTTCTTTCAAGATTTTTAAGAGCGAGTTGATTTTTATTAAAAAAATTATCAACAAAATTATTTATATTCCTTTCGAGATTTTTTAAATTATTTTTTAAATCTTCTAAAACTGGAGTGGCGAATTCGGCTCCGGCTGTAGGTGTTGGCGCTCTAATATCGGCAACAAAATCGATTAAAGTGAAATCGGTTTCATGACCAACCGCCGAAATAATTGGAATGTCGGATTTAAAAACTTCGCGCACTAAATCTTCGTCATTAAACGGCAATAAATCTTCAAAAGAACCGCCTCCGCGAGCGATAATTATAACTTCGGGACGATTTGTTTTGAGATTATTAAAATATTTAATTCCGGCGATAATTTCACGCGACGCCCTTTCGCCTTGAACCGCGCTCGGGTAAAGCATTAAATGCAACGGACAACGATTTAAAATACGATGCTTAATATCTTCAATTACCGCACCCGTTTCGGAAGTAATTACGCCAATAATTTTTGGAAAAAATGGTAAGTTTTTTTTATAAATTGCGTCGAATAAACCTTCTTCGGCAAGCTTTTTACGGCGTTTTTCGATCATTTCTAAAATTGCGCCAATTCCGGCGATTTCAATTTTATCAACAATTATTTGATAATTGGAACGACCTTCATATGAAGTAATTTTTCCCGAAGCACAAATTTGTAAGCCGTCGCCAATTTCAAAGTCAATAGCATTGGCTTGATTGCGAAAACAAACCGCCGTCAAAACGGCATTATCTTCTTTTAAATTAAAATAAAGATGGCCACTTGAAGCGCGCTTGAAACCAGTGATTTCGCCACTGATTTTGACATAACCAAAAGCATTTTCGATGGTTAATTTTATTGCTTTTGAGAATTCGGCAACCGAAAATTGCGGAACATTTTCTGACATTTATAAAATAAAAAACTTAAAAAAAATTAATTGAAATTTTACTGACTAATCTTAATCTTGGTTTTTTAATTTTCTAATTTAAAATCGAAATTAAATTATTTAGAAATTTATTACCAAATCTATAGATTAAATTGTTACATTATATTTTTTAGAAACTTATTATATAAATTCAGTATTAACAAATATTTCGCAAGGAGAAATTTTGCTTAAAAAAATCAAATCTTTACAAATTTCCGGATTGGAATCATTGCCAATTGTTGAGGGTGGAAAAGGCGTTGGAATCACTAATGGCGTAACCGCCGGTCATTTCGCAAAAGCTGGCGCAGTTGGCACTTTTTCAGGAGTTAACGCCGATTATATCGATGAAAATCAACAATATATTCCCTTAGTTTACAAAACTCATACTCGTCGCGAAAGACACGAAGAGTTGGTTTTTTCATCAATTCAAGGCGGTATTTCGCAAGCTAAAATTGCTCACGATATTTCTGGAGGACACGGTCGCATTCACATGAATATTTTATGGGAAATGGGTGGCGCAGAACGAGTTCTTACCGGAATTTTAGATGGCGCTAAAGACATGGTTCATGGCATTACTTGCGGTGCTGGCATGCCTTATCGTTTATCAGAAATTGCCGAAAAATATCGCGTATATTATTATCCAATCGTGTCTTCAATGCGCGCATTTCGAGCATTGTGGAAAAGAAGTTATCACAAAGCCAAAGATTTATTGGGCGGAGTTGTTTACGAATGCCCTTGGAGAGCTGGCGGACATAACGGTTTATCTAACGCCGAAAATCCTGAAAGCTATGAAGACCCATATCCACGAGTTGCCGAAATTCGTAGTTTTATGAATTCAGTTGGCTTAAATGATGTTCCAATCATTATGGCTGGCGGAGTTTGGCATCTTGAAGAATTCGAACATTGGCTCGATAATCCAGAAATTGGACCAATTGTTTTTCAATTCGGCACTCGTCCAATTCTAACTCAAGAATATCCAGTTTCACAATCTTGGAAAGATAAATTATTATCCTTAAAAGAAGGCGATGTTTATTTAAATCGCTTCAGCCCTACTGGCTTTTACTCTTCTGCAATTGAAAATGATTTTATTCGCGAATTAAAAATGCGCGAAATTCATCAAGTTGAATATCGTTCAAAAACTGATGAAACCTTTAATTGCGAAATTCCTTTTGGACAAAGAGGTCGCGTGGTTTACATTAAATCTTCCGACAAAACTAAAGTTGATTCTTGGATAAAAAGTGGCTTCAGTGAAAGCATGAAAACACCTGACGAAACTTTAATGTTCGTTGATAAATCCAAAGCTCAACAAATTTTAACCGATCAAATAAACTGCATGGGCTGTCTTAGTCATTGTAGATTCAGCAATTGGACCGACAAAGAAGAAATGAACTTCACCAATGGCAAAAAAGCTGATCCAAGAAGTTTTTGTATTCAAAAAACTTTGCAAGATGTGCGCCATGGAATCGACATTGAAAATCAATTAATGTTTGCCGGACATAGCGCTTATCGCTTTGCTAGCGACCCATTTTACGCCAATGGTTTCGTACCAACAATTCAACAATTAGTTGATAGAATCATGACGGGTAAATAATTTTTTAAAATAATGACAAGATTTATTTTTATTACAGGTGGCGTTGTTTCTTCGCTCGGCAAGGGTCTTGCCTCCGCTTCTCTCGCAACGCTTTTACAAGCGCGCGGATATTCGGTGAAACTTCGCAAACTTGATCCATATTTAAATATTGACCCGGGAACCATGAGCCCAACACAACATGGCGAAGTTTTCGTGACCGATGACGGCGCGGAAACCGATCTTGATTTAGGTCATTACGAACGCTTCACCGGGGTCGATTCAAAAAAATGTGACAACATTACCGCCGGACAAATTTACCTCGAACTTTTATCAAAAGAACGCAAAGGCGATTATCTCGGCGGAACGGTTCAAGTCATTCCCCATGTCACCGATTTAATCAAAAAATTTATTTTAAATGATTTAGAAAAAACTGATTTTGCGCTTTGTGAAATTGGCGGAACGGTTGGCGATATTGAAGCCCTCCCCTTTTTTGAAGCAATTCGTCAACTTGGTTACGAAATGCCCAATCAATGCGCTTTTTTACATCTCACTTTGCTTCCTTATATTGAAAGCGCCAACGAACTTAAAACCAAACCAACACAACATTCCGTCAAAGAACTGCGCTCCATCGGCATTCAACCAAGTATAATTTTATGTCGCGTTGAACGACCAATCGAAACCATCAATAAATCTTTGCTTGAGAAAATTGCCCAAATGTGTTCGGTGCCTACTTCTTCAGTGATTCCCGCGCCTAACGCTTCGTCGATTTACGAAGTTCCAATGATTTATCACAAATTAGGACTCGACACCGAAATTCTTAAATTCTTCAAATTAAATCATAGCAAAAAACCTGATTTATCCAAGTGGCAGAAGATTAAAGACGCCATTGAAAATCCACAAAATGAAGTTAACATCGCCATTGTCGGCAAATATAATGATTACAAAGATTCATATAAATCCTTGATTGAAGCCATTAATCACGGCGCGTTTTCTTTAAAAACAAAAGTGAATTTGGTGTGGATAAATGCTCGCGAAAATTCAGAAAAATTACCAAAAAATATTCACGCTATTTTAGTGCCGGGAGGCTTTGGAGTTGACGGAACTGAAGGCAAAATCGCCATGATAAAATACGCTCGCGAAAATAATATTCCTTATTTTGGAATTTGTTTTGGCATGCAAATGGCGGTCATCGAATATGCCCGCAATGTCTTGAAAATCAAAGACGCAACCTCAAGCGAAATCGCTAAAAAAGGGTCTTTTGTAGTTGGCATGATGCATGAATGGCAACATGAAAAATCAACAAAAAAAGCTGGTAAAAATTTGGGCGGAACTATGCGTTTAGGGGCTTACCCATGCGCTTTAACAAAAAATTCTTTAGCTCAAAAAATTTACGGACAAAATCAAATTTCCGAACGCCATCGTCATCGTTATGAAGTTAATATTTCTTTTAAAAAACAACTCGAAGAAAAAGGTTTAATTTTTTCTGGAATGTCGCCCGACGGCAAATTGCCCGAAATAATTGAGCTAAAAAATCATCCATTTTTTATTGGTGTACAATTTCATCCCGAATTAAAATCCAAGCCGTTTTTGGCTCATCCTTTATTCGTCGAATTCGTAAAAAGTGCCATTATTTATAAAAATGCTCAATAAATTTTTGATTCTTTTATTGCTAATTTTTACCACTTCATCTTGCGGACTTCAAGTAATTTATAAAGACCAATTTGATGAAAATTCAATTGCTCATCAACTGGCTTCGATCCGCGTCAAGAAAGACCGTAATCAAATCGCGCAAACTCTTAAAAATAATATTTACGATGTTCTTAATCCCGATTACATAAAAACCGAAGCCAAATATTTTTTAGAACTAACTTTAAAAACCGATGTTTCTCTAACCTTCACCAACGCCTCGGGCGCTTCGGGTCGAAACAAAGTCACCTTGACGGTAAAATATATTTTAAAAAACATCAAAACCGCACAAATAATTTCGGAAGGAACAAGCGCTACTTACGATAGTTACGATGTCTCTTCAAACCGCTATGCCACTTACACCGCCGATGAATATGTTAAAGAAAATTTAACCAATGTTATCGCGCAAAATATTCGTAATTCAATCGTTAATGACATCTCCGAAGAAAAAAGAGAATGCGAAGAAAATAAACATGACAAAAATTATAAATGCTTGATTGAGTAATCGCAATTTTCCAAGTTTAAATATTCAATAAATTAACAAATTCTAATCCCAATTAATGGCATTCTCCCTACTTAAAAGCCGATCTAAAACATTTTTATAATTAAGTAATTTTTTTAAAATTCCAAATAAAAAAGAATTATAATTTTTTACAACAATCAAAAAAATATTTATTTAAAATAATCACAAATATTATTTCATAATAATTATCAACAATTAAAGTAATTATCTTTAATTAATTTAGTTACTTTTTTATGATTCCAATCGCATCAACTTTATATGCATTATCGCCACAAATAACTCAATCCGCTCTAGCTTTGGGTGCATTATATTTGGCACAAAATTTTCCATCAATTGAATCAAAAAAAACTCCAAAATTAGAAATTTCGGATAATGATAAATTTCAATCTTACAATTTTTTTTTAAAAACAAGGGGGTATTTTGCCTCTTACGCCAATAGCGGTTTTGAACTCGGTCAAGTAAATTTTCATCCAACCGAAAAATCAAAAGTTGATTTTCTTAAAAGATTTGGAATGGAATATAAGGACCAATCAGCAAAAATTTCCAACCCTTTTCAAAACAGCCCATTGATTGAATATGTTGCCCAACATGACCTTAATTTATATAAAATTTTAGATAATTGTGATTTTAAATCCAATCCGCAAATAACTAAAAACGCCTTAACTTATCAAGATGCCAATGGACTTAATTTTCTTAATCACGCCACGCGAAATCGAGGAGCTTTGGGCAATAAATTAACCGCCAAAATTGTTGATATTTATGTTGACAATCTTGACAAGGAAACGCTTCTCGAATCGCTTGATAAATTTGTTTTAACGCTACCGCCTGAACAGTTTAAAAAAATTGCCGACAAAATTGGAATTGAAAATTTACAAAAAATTAGCGAGAAAGGCATTGCAAAAAAAACTATTAAAAGCGAAATTTCTAAATATCATTCGCCCGATATTTTTCCTCGCATGGCGAATAAAGAATATCCCGATTTAGATGGCTATCATCAAACAACGATTATTAGGCAATCTACAAATCCTCAAGAAGTCAAATCTTTAATTGGCAATGGGCTTTCAGTTCAAATTGACGAAGAAACGCGCGCGCAAATGTTTAAGAGTTCTGAAAAAATACCTTCAAATGTCTATGTAAATAAAGGCGCCTCATTGTCGGGAGTCGTAGCAACTAAAGCAACTTTTAATAAATTAACCGAAGATCAAAAAATAAATTTTAAAGCGACTTTCGACATTACTCAAACTGTTTTAGAAAATTCTTTAAAAAATTTAGAAAATAATCGAAAATTTTTAGCTCAACAAAAAACTTCATTTTCATCTTTAAAAATTGAAAATAAAGAACCAACAAAATCGCCTTCGAA
>CAIOKL010000150.1 GCA_903858915.1 uncultured Alphaproteobacteria bacterium
ATTATTCAAAAAATTTACAATTACAAAATTGTGATAATTCATCGAACGCTTTAAAAAATTCATATTATTATACAACTGGATTGGCTTATCAAATCGGTCCCATAAACACAAGCCTAACAACGATTAACAGCACTTTTCAAAAAAATAAATATAGCGCAATTTCGTTTGGAATTGATTATAAAATCAAGAAAAATTTACTCACTTATTTTGAAATTACTCAATATAAATTTAAGACTGACCAGCTAAATATTTTTGATTTATCGCGCCAAATAAAAGTTGCAAATTTAACACAAAAAATTCAAAATAATTACGGAAAAGTTTTTCTTACCGGAATTTATTATTTATTCTAAAAACATGACAATCGACGCTCTCGATTCATTCTTAATGCCACTAAAAAAAATCTTTGATCGCGAAGGCGTTAACGAGATTTCAATTAATCGCCCGTTTGAAGCTTGGGTAGAAATCAAGGGCGATATGCATCGCGAAGAATTACCTAATTTTGATGTCGAGCATTTAAAATCACTCGGCAGGCTTATCGCTCAATCAACCGAACAAAGAATTAGCGAAGAAGAACCTTTGCTTTCGGCAACTTTACCCAACGGTTTTCGTGTCCAAATTATTTTTCCGCCGGCTTGCGAGCCAGGAAATGTCGTGATGTCAATTCGTAAACCTTCCGATTTAAAATGGTCGCTTGATGATTACGAAAAAATGGGCATGTTTGATAAAACTTCGGTTGGCGCAATTGAAGACAAAAACTCGTTAATTTTAGAGAAATTATTACAACTAAATCGCATCAAAGAATTTATTTCTCGAGCAGTTCTTTACAAAAAAAATATTATAATTTCCGGCGGAACCTCAACCGGTAAAACCACCTTTACCAACGCCGTGATCCTTTCAATTCCGCATCACGAAAGGCTTATAACTTGCGAAGATGCTCGCGAAATTGATTTAACTTCGCATGAAAATAAAGTCCATTTATTGGCATCAAAAGGTGCGCAAGGTCGCGCCCATGTGTCTACGCAAGATTTAATCGAAGCGTGTTTGCGCTTGCGTCCCGATCGAATTATTGTTGGCGAGTTGCGCGGTGCCGAAGCTTTTAGTTTTTTACGCGCCATCAACACTGGTCACCCCGGATCAATTTCAACACTTCACGCCGACACTCCCTTAATGGCAATCGAGCAATTAAAAATGATGGTTATGCAAGCCGGACTCGGACTATCTCCCAACGAAATAACCTCTTACATTAAAAATGTTATTGATATTATCATTCAATTAAAACGCGGAGAAAAAGGTAAACGCTATATTTCTGAAATATATTATCGACCTTTGCATGGCGGATTAAAATAAATTTTTAAAACAATGAAAAATTTAAGATTTTTTAACAAAAAATTTGATTACTTAACAATCGAACGAATTATTGAAATTACTGGTTCCAAGCCCCATAAAGATTGCGCTTTAAACTCTAAAATTATCGATATAAAAACTCTCGAATCGGCAACGCAAAATGACATTTCATTTTTAAGTTCTGGACAATATGTCGAAAAATTTTCGAACTCGAATGCCGGATTTTGCTTCATTGACGAAAAAAATATTGGCAAAATTCCGCCGACAATGATTGGTTTGGTTTCTAAAAATCCATATTTTTCATATGCGCAAATTGTAAGCGAATTTTATGAACAAAAAAAACCTGATTTTGCCTCGAAAACTTTAATTCATCCATCGGCAAAAATTGGTAAAAATGTCGAAATTGCTTCAAATGTTTTTGTTGGAAAAAATGTTGAAATCGGCGACAATTCCATAATCTTTCCAAACTGCTCAATACTTGACGGCGTTATCATCGGCGCTAATTGCGTTATTAATTCAAATGTTGTTATAACTTGCGCGATTATTGGCAATAATTGTCAAATTTTCAACGGCGCCAAAATTGGTCAAGATGGCTTCGGATTCGTTCACAATTCTGGTAAAAATCATAAAATTATTCAAATCGGCATAGTTGAAATTGGCGACAATGTTGAAATCGGCGCCAACACTTGCATTGATCGCGGAGCGCTTGAAAATACCATTATTCAAAATGAAGTAAAAATCGATAATCTTTGCCAAATCGCTCATAATGTTGAAATTGGCTACGGCACCGTTATTGCTGGCTCAACGGCGATTGCTGGCAGTTGTAAAATTGGAAAATATGTTCAAATCGGCGGAAATTGTAGCGTCGGCGGACATATAAATATCGGCGATGGCGTTAAAATTGCCGGCATGAGTGGCGTAATGCGCGATATCGAACCCATGGCAATTATGGCGGGAATCCCTGTTTTACCAATCAAAAAATGGCATCGTATCAATGCGCTTTTGAATAAAATGATTACCGACAAAACTAATTAATTCAAAAACAATTTTTACCAATTTCAACTTTAAAACCATTGAGAAATTCATAAATTTTTAAAGGATTTTTACCTTGTTTTTGAAGTATCTTAGGCTTGATTAAGCCATCAGCGCAAACAATCGAGAGGTCTTTATCAAAAATTGTTCCGATTAATTTTTTATCAATATTTTTATCTTTTGAAAAAGAGCATTCTAAAATTTTTATTTTTTCATTATTATAATTAAAATGCGCTTCTAAATTGCCTCTTAATCCACGAATTTTATTAAATATTTCTTCACAACTTTTATTCCAATCAATTAAACATTCACTTTTTTCAATTTTTTTAGCAAAAGTTGCTAATTCATCATTTTGTTTGTTAAATTTTATTGATTTATCACTGATTTCCTTAAGAGTTTTTTTAATTAAAAATGCGCCGATTTCGGCAGTTTTTTGGGAAATATCTTGATAATTTTCATTATCAAATATTTCAAAATTTTCTTGATTAACAATATCTCCGCTATCAACTCCGACGCCCATTTTGATAACACAAACCGCACTTTCTTTTTCACCGTTTATAATAGTTCTTTGCAATGGCGCGCTTCCGCGATAAAGAGGCAATTTGGAAGGATGAACATTGAAGCAACCAAATTTTGGAATGTCTAAAATTTCTTTGGGAAGAATTAATCCATAAGAAATTACGATGGCAATTTCGGGATTTAAATTTCTAAATTCTTCTTGAATTAGAGGCTCTCGCAAAGTTTTTGGAGTAAAAATTTTTAAATTATTTTGATTGGCAAAATCATGAATCGGCGAAATTTGCAATTTATTTCCTCTTCCACTAATCGAGGGTTCTTTGGTGAAGACCGCTAAAATTTCATGATCATTTGAGGATAATAATTTTTGAAGAGTCGGAATTCCGAATTCAGAAGTTCCCATAAAAACAATTTTCATAGACTATATTTTAAAATTATCAAAACTTACTTTGATTTAAAAAAACCGATGCTAAATTAAAAATATAAAATTAACAATCTCAATTCTAAATTAGAAAATGGTAAATTTATATTCAAAAAGTCTGTTTTTTTTAGGACTATTACTCGCAAGTTTTATTATTTTCTTCGATTTATTAACCAAAGATCAAGTTTTTTATTTACTTCATGACTTTAGAGGCTCTAATTACGCCACCAAAACTCAAATAAAAATCACCGATTTTTTTTCGCTAGTTTATGTCAATAATAACGGCATTTCTTTTGGAATGTTTAACGACACCACAAATGCTCGCGAAATATTCGCTTTTCTTCAAGGATCGATTGCAACTTTTTTGATTATTTGGTTGTGGCGAATTAAAAGCAAACATCTTGCCATCGCTCTCGGATTGATAATTGGCGGAGCTTTTGGTAATGTAATTGATCGCATTCAAAATGGTGGCGTTACCGATTTTCTTGATTTTCATATCGCCTCTTATCACTGGCCGGCTTTTAATTTAGCCGATAGCGCAATTTTTATTGGCGTTGCCATAGTTTTACTCGATGAATTTATTTTTAAAAAGAAATGAAATATTTGATTTTATTTTTTATCGCCTTTCCTTTATTTTCATGCTCTAGTAGCGATAAAAATCCCTTGGTAATTCCTCCAAAATTTTCAGAATTACCCGACTTAAATTCTATTGAAACAAAAAAAACTCAAGAAAATGTTGGAAATCAAGAAAATATAGATAAACTAAAAAAAATGTTGCAAGAAAGCGATTAAATTCCACAATAATTTTAAAAATTTTAATAACTAAAAACAATTTTATGATTCAATTTTTTATTTCTGATGCATTAGCTCAAGGCGCGGACAGCGCAACTCAAAGCCAGTTTTCTCCGGCAAGTTTTGTACCGTTAATTTTAATTTTTGTTATTTTTTATTTTTTAATTATTCGTCCGCAAACTAAAAAAATTAAAGAGCATGAAAAAATGGTCAATAGTTTGAAAATCGGCAATAAAGTTATAACTAGTAGCGGAATTGTTGGAATAGTTCGCGAAATTCACGAAAAAGAAAATCAAGTTGGCGTTGAAATCGCTGATGGCGTGGTTGTAACAATGCTCAAAAACAATGTTTCGGAAGTTGAAAAACCCGTCAATCATGACAAAAAACCTTCAAAACATTCTGAAAAACATTCCGATAAAAAACATTCAAAAAAACACTAAAATTTTTATAAAAAATGTTAATATTCTCTAAGTTAAAAATCTTTCTTATTAGCTCCTTATGCTTGTTGGCGGTATATTTTTCATTGCCAACATTTTTACTAAACAACGAAATTGTTAACAAAAATTCGCAAATAAAATCAATTATTCCTAACAATAAAGTTAATTTAGGGCTTGATTTACAAGGCGGTTCGCAACTTTTATTAGAAATAGATGTTGAGAGCTATATTGCCGAGCAAGTTGAAATTTTAAAAGACGAAACTAAAAATGTTTTTTACGAAGAATCGATTCGCACTTTAGTTGAAAAAGTTGATAATAAAATAGTTTTCAATATCGCCAACGAAGAAGAAAGACAAAGCGCTAAAAAATTAATTCGCAAACTCTCAAAACAAGTTGAAATTTCTGAAGATAATGGTCAATTTCAAGTTTACTTTTCAGATTCCGAACTAAAAAATATCAAACAAAATCTAGTAAAACAATCGATTGAAATTGTGCGTCGCCGAGTCGATGAAAACGGTACGAAAGAGCCTACCATCATTGCTCAGGGCGATAAAAGAGTCTTGTTGCAAGTGCCGGGTGTTCAAAATTCCCAAGAGTTAAAAGAGGTTTTGGGTAAAACCGCTAAAATGACTTTTCATTTGGCGTCAAACGAATCTTCGCCAAATTTTGATTCAATGCAAGTTTTTGATAATTCCGGTAATTCACTTTTACTTAAAAAAGAAGTAATTTTAAGTGGTGATTTATTGGTCGATGCGAGCGCTACTTATCACGAAGGCAAACCGGCGGTGGCTTTCAGATTTAACTCTCTTGGCTCAAGAAAATTTGCGCAAATTACCACAGATAATATTGGAAAAATATTTGCCATAGTTCTTGATGGCAAAATCATTACCGCGCCCGTTATCAACACCGTTATAAATCAAGGAAGCGGTGTAATTTCTGGCAATTTTACAACTCAAGAAGCGGGGCAGGTTGCCTTATTATTAAGAGCGGGAGCTTTACCCGCGCCATTGACCGTAGTTGAAGAGCGCAGTGTCGGTCCGTCTCTCGGCTCAGATTCTATTTCAAGTGGCAAAATTGCATCTCTTATGAGCTTAGTTTTGATTGCGATATTCATG
Organism: uncultured Alphaproteobacteria bacterium; assembly: GCA_903858915.1. Taxonomy (GTDB): domain Bacteria; phylum Pseudomonadota; class Alphaproteobacteria; order Rickettsiales; family UBA1997; genus CAILUF01. The sequence continues at coordinate 5,658 of CAIOKL010000150.1, forward strand.
ATATTATTTTACGGAATTTTCGGCTTCATCGCCAATATTGCGCTATTCGTAAATATTGCGATTATAATTTCTTTATTATCAATGCTCGGGGCAACTTTGACTCTTCCTGGAATCGCTGGAATAGTGCTTACAATGGGCATGTCGGTTGACGCCAATGTCTTAATTTTCGAAAGAATAAAAGAAGAACTTTCTACTAAAAAATCTTTATTAGCTTCGGTCGAACAAGGCTTTAGTCAAGCTTATCGCACCATCTTAGATTCAAATTTAACGACGCTAATTGTGGCATTTTTTCTTTATGTTTTCGGCAACGGTTCGGTTAAAGGTTTTGCGGTCGCTTTATCAATCGGTATAATGTCTTCAATGTTTACAGCCATCTTGCTTACGCGCATGTTGATTTCAATTTGGCTTAAGAAAACTAGGCCAAAAAAACTCTCTTTAATCTAATGAATTTTTTATTTGCAGTTTTGTTAATATTTTTAACTCAATATGCAAACGCCTTTGCTTTGGTAAATTTTAAGACCACCAAATCACAACTTCCCGCGGTCTTAAAGGCTAACATCGTCTCCGGAGACCAAGTCACTGGCGATATAAACGCCAAGGGCAATGTCGAAATCTCCAAAGAATCAAATATAATTTACGCTAACGAAGTAACCTACAACAAGAACACCAAAATCATTAAAGCTTTTGGCGATGTAAAAATTAAAAATCTTGAAATTGGCTATGTTTTAACTCCAAGAATTGAAATAAAAGATGATTTTTCGAGTGGCGATTTTTTTGATGCTCGAGTATTTTTTGCCGACGGATCTTATTTATTTTCCAAAAAAATGTCGCGCTTATCCAAAGAAAAAACATCGCTAAAAAAATCAATTTTTTCAATATGTCCCAATGACGAAATACTTAAAGACAATTCCAAAGCTGGCTCAATTTTTGATTTTGTAACGATTAGCTCAACAACCTCAACGATTGACAGAGAGAATAATAATCTTTCGAGTTGGAATTCGGTTGTCAAACTTTATAAAGTTCCGGTTTTGTATATTCCATATTTAAAAAGTCCGTTGCCCGCTAAAAAACGGCAAACCGGTTTACTTCAACCTTCTTATTCAAAAAATTCAAATTTTGGTCTGGGCATTAGAGCGCCATACTTTATTGACATCGCTAAAAACAAAGATTTAACCGTTACACCCGTTTATTATTTCGGGTCAAATCAAATTATTTTAAATAATAGTTGGCGACATTTTACAAAATTAGGCGCTTATGATTTTAACGCCGAAATCTCTAACAACAAGATTCAAAGCACTCTCGACAAAACGGTTATCGCCCGAAGTCGAAAAAATATTAGATGGTTTTTCGATGGCAAAGGTGTTTTTGATTTTACTAAAAACACTGGTTTAGATTTTTCATTAAAAACCGTTGCTGATAGAAATTATCTTCGTGATTATCATTTTGATTATTTGGCCTACACAACCAGTAAAATCAATGTCGATTACATAAATCAAAGAAATTATTTTGCCGTAAAAACCATTCGTTTTCAAGAATTAGAAAATGCTTCAAAAGAAAAAAATTCTCCGCTGATTTTGCCTTCAATTAATGGGCGCTACGAAACCAAGCCGTTATTTTTTAAAGAAAAATTAATTTTGGAAACTAATTTAACCACAATAACGCGTCTGGAGGGCTTGCAATACAGGCGCGGTTCGCTTACGCCTCAATTTAAAATTCCTTTTAATTTACAAGGCAATCTTTTTGAATTTTCCACAAAACTTCAAGGCGATTTATATTCTCTCAACGACAAAGATTTGAGGGTTTCGGAATCAAGAATATACAAAGCTAATCAATCAAATTTGAAATCGGAAATTTCCTTTAATTGGCGCTTGCCGATTCGCAATAAATCCAAGAAAAACACCTTAACTCTTGAGCCGATAATTAATTTTGTGATGAGTGATTATCGCGCAAAAAACTCGCTAATTCCGCTTGAAGATTCGGTTGATTCGGAGCTAACTTTTAGTAATTTATTTGTTAATGATAGAATTTCTGGATTTGACCGCAACGAGTCGGGCAGAAGGGTTAGCTATGGATTCAAATCTTCTTTTTTTAATAGTTTGGGCGAGTTTGATTTCACCGCTGGTCAAGCTTTTATAATCAAAAATATCAAACAAGATGTTGCGATTCGTGGCTTCGCCACCAACAATAAATCAAACATTGTCGGCATGGCCTCTTATCGTGGCAAAAAATATTTCTCGATATCATATTCTTTCCAACTCGATCAAGCGAATTACCGCAACGATGTAAACCAAGTTGTCACTAATTTTAATTACAAAAAGTTTAATTTAAGTGCGGATTATTTGTTGATAAGGCGCTCTGCAAGCTATTCAAAAAGAAAAGAGCAAGCGACAATTACTCCATTCATTGAATTGCCAAATAAATGGAAAATAAAAATTTTAACAACACGCGATTTTGTTGAAAATAGAAATATCCAAAGAGGCATCGAGGTCGTCAGGGAAGGCTGTTGTAGTGATTTTGGATTCTCAATAATTGAAAAAAACCCGAGTAACTTAACTAAACCTCAAAAAACTTTTAACTTAAATTTAACTTTTAAAAATTTGTAAATTTTTGTTTAAGATTTTTTTTAAAGTTTTAAGATGAGAATAATTAATACCAAATTAACCTTAATAAAATTAATTTATGACCAAAGAAACTACCGACAAAACATTCGCTTCAGAAGTTTTAAATTCATCAATTCCAGTTCTCGTTGACTTTTGGGCGCCTTGGTGCGGACCATGTCGACAACTTTCTCCAATTATCGATGAAATTGCTAAAGAATTCGCTGGAAAAATTGAAGTTTATAAATGCAATGTTGACGACAATCCCGAAACTCCATCGCAATTTGCCGTTCGCGGAATTCCGTCATTAATGATTTTTAAAGATGGTAAATTAGCCGATAGCAAAGTTGGCGCTTTACCTAGAGCCTCATTGATTGAATGGATTACTAAAAACTTATAAATGCTTGAAAATTTTTATCTAAATAAACACAAAATTTTAGAAAAATCTCATCAAAATTTTTTAAAAATTTTGTCAAAAAATTCCAATTCGCTTCATGTAAAAATTGGTTGCGAATTGGAGTTTTTTTTACTCGATGAAAATAAAAATAAAATTTCCGACAATCGTATTATTGATGAATTTTGTAACACGATTCAAGCCAAGCGAGAGCAGGGCGAAGGGCAGATTGAAATTATCACAAATTTTACCGATAATTTACAAAATTTAGCGACGGAAATTGAAAATATTAAAAATAAAATTGATTATTTTGCTAAACAAATAAATTGTCTCGCTTGCTTTGATAGCAAGCCATTCGCCGATGATTGTGGTAGCGCTTTACAATTCAATATTTCGCTTCACGATGAAAAAAATTTTAATATTTTTAACGATAATTTGATTGAGCATTGCGCCAGCGGACTCTTAGACTCATCTCACTTCATGATGTTAATTTTAGCTCCAAAATCGCAAGATTATCATCGCTTTGATCTCGATTTAAATAAACAACTTTTTCATCTCAAAAAATATACCGCACCCGTCAATTTAAGCTTCGGCGCCGATAATAGAAGTTGCGCCATAAGAATTTGCAAATCAACAAATTCACCAAATTTTAAAAGATTGGAATATCGAATTGCCTCCGCCGATGCCGATATTTATCTTGCATTAAGTGCCGTTTTGAACGCTCTGGCATTTGGTTTAAGCGCTAAGAAAAGCAATTATTCAACAATTTACGGCAACGCTTTTGATGATATTTATAAGCTGGAAAGCATTTTGAAAAATATCGATGAATCGCAAAATTATTTTTACAAAAAAGATAATTTTATTGTAAAAAAAATGTTAGAATTTTTGTAAAAAATCATTAAAAAATTTTATCTTCCGAGAACTTTATCAACGAAATTTATCGGCAATAAAACATAATATTTGCCCTTTGAAGCCATGGTAAAAGCCTTGTCTTCCGATTCTTGACCATATCCAAAAAATATATCGCCTCGCACCGCTCCCTTAATCGCCGAACCGGTATCTTGAGCAATCATTAATTTACGAAAATATTCTTTTTTATCAGAATTTTTTAATTGCGTTTGCACCCACAAAGGCGCGCCAAAAGGTATAATTTCATTATCGACGGCAAGTGAGCGCTCCGTAGTTAAAGGAACCCCTTGCGCTCCAACAACATATTCGCTATCAAAAATTCTGAAAAATGTGAATGAGTTGTTGAGGTTCATGATTTCCTGAGCTTTTTCTGGATTATTTTTAAGCCAATTACGCACGCCTTTTGAGTTATATTCATCTTTAGAAATTAATTCTTGCTCATACATTTCGTTAGAAATTGCATTGAATGGATGCTGATTTTTTCCTGCAAAAGCAAGCCTAATTTCATTGCCATTTGGCAAAATTACTCGACCCGAACCTTGAATATGCATAAAGAATAAATCAACCGCGTCATCGACATAAATTATTTCAAGTTTTTGCGAGGCGAGGGCGCCATTTTCAATGTCTTGGCGCGTTAAATTTGCATCAAAATTGGCATCTTTTGGTTTGGCGTAAACTGGATATTTATATTTATCGTTTTTAATAAAACTTCCGCGCAGGGAAGCTTCATAATAGCCAGTGAACAAGCCATCTTCATCACCTGATTTTGATTCAACTAAAAATAATTTAAACCAATTTTCGAAAAAATTTTTAGTTTGTTTGGCACTCATTTGCTTAACCACTTCGCCGATTTCGCAAACATCACGGAAGTCTCCCGCCGTAATTCCGAGAAGCTTTCCGTTCAGTGGAGAATTTTGCGCCATTTTGCTAAATTTTCGACATGAATGCAAAAAAGTTTGAAGCGCCAATTTGTGGTCATCTTCATTCCAGCCCTTTAAATCTTGAAAATCCTTCTCGCTCAACTGCACAGAGTTTGCGCTTTTAAGTGTTATTTTTTTTGTAAACAAACAACTTGGCAAAGCAAATAAAAGGCATAAAATTAGAAAATAGCGAGGCATAAAATGTTTTTAATTTAAGAAAAATATATTAACTTTTTAACTTAAATTATTTTAAACTCAAAAGAAATTTTCATTAATAAATTTTAAACACAAAAATATAAAAAATATGTCATTAAAATGTGGAATTGTTGGATTACCAAATGTTGGCAAATCAACTTTATTTAACGCTCTCACGCAAACCGCTTCAGCTCAAGCCGCCAACTATCCTTTCTGCACAATTGAGCCAAATATCGGCAAAGTAAATGTTCCCGATGAAAGACTTGAAAAGCTCGCTAAAGTTGCCGGTTCGGCACAAATAATCCCCGCCCAAATTGAATTTGTTGACATCGCAGGTTTAGTGCGCGGAGCCAGCAAAGGCGAGGGTTTAGGCAATCAATTTTTATCACATATTCGTGAAGTTGACGCCATTATCAATGTCGTTCGTTGTTTTGAAGATGAAAATATTACACATGTTGAAAATTCTATCGACCCACTTCGCGATATTGAATTGATTCAACTCGAGCTTATCATCGCCGATCTCGAAAGCCTTGAAAAAAGATTGCCGAATTTAGAAAAAAAATTAAAAACCGAAAAAGATGCGTCGCAAATTATCGCCATGGCAAAAAAAGTTTTGGAAGTTTTAAAAGATGGCAAGCCCGCTCGACTCACTGAAATAAAAGATCAAGATGAAGAAAAAATTCTTAAAAATTTACAATTAATCACTTCAAAACCACAACTTTTTGTGTGTAATTTGATGGAAAATGAATTGACGGGAAACAAGCATTCCCAAGTCGTCGAGGAGTTTTGTAAAAACAATAATTATCAAGTCTTAAAAATTTGCGCTCAAGTTGAAGCCGAAGTCGCTTCGCTTGAAACTGAAGACGAAAAAAAAGAATATCTTTCCTCGATCGGGCTAAACGAAACGGGCTTATCGCAAATTATTCGCAACTCATTTTCTTTATTAAACTTGATTTCATTTTTCACCGTTGGTCCAAAAGAATGTCATGCTTGGATGCTTAAAAAAGGCTCAAGCGCGCCAAAAGCCGCGGGCGAAATTCACACCGATTTTGAAAAAGGATTTATTCGCGCTCGCACAATTGCTTATCAAGATTACATTACTTTTAACGGCGAAGATGGTGCCAAGAACGCTGGAAAATTAAGGGATGAGGGCAAGGAATATATCACTCAAGATGGCGATGTTTTTCACTTTATGTTCAATAATTAAACAAAATTTTGAACAATTAAAAAATTAATTTATTGATTTAATTATTAAATCTTTATGCAAATTTTTTAAGCGAAAAATATCAATTTCGGCGATTTTAAAATTTGAAGCGAGTGCAATTTTAACTTCTTGATTATCGCGATTGGCAATCAAAATAATTTTAGCGTCTTCGCTATTATTTGAAATTTTTTGCGACAGCACCGTTCTAAGTGGTAGAAGGGCTTTTTCGTCATTAATTTTGATTTCAATTTGTGATATTTTTCTCTCTACTTTTATCGCTTCGACATTTTCTGAAGTTGATTTTTTTTCGAATGAATTAGTTTGATTTGAGTTTTTTGAAGAATCATTTTTAAAGTTAGAATTTTTTTGAAAATTTGGATTAAATTTTCGTACCGCAATTTTTTTAATGTCTTCAAATTCTTTTTGCGCGGGGTTGGTATTTTTAATAAAATCATCGACACGAAAAACTCCTTTAACCATGATGCGCGTGCCTCCATCATCTTTTCGAATCAAGCATTCAACAACAATTTCACTGCCATCTTCGAGTAAATCGCGATTAGCGGTGATTAAGGCTTCGTCAAAAATCGTCGCCTCATAAATGCCAAATGGATCGGAAATATTAAGATATGCGAATCTGCCCCGCGAACCAGATCGATGCTTGCTAGAAGCAACAACTCCGGCCATTTTAATCATGGTATTATCTTCCAAAGTATCTTCTTCAATTTTTGGAGAAAAAATAATACCACGATGCTTTAAATCGCTAACACGATTATCAATCGGATGTTCGTTTAAAAAAAATCCAAAAGCTTCAAATTCGCAATTTAATTTTTGTTTTTTTGTCCAATCGGAAACCGCTTTTAAAGCAGGTCGCGAGCTTTCTTCGGTAATTCCTCCAAACAAATTCATTTGGTTTGAATTAGCTTCTTCCTTGGCTTCGTTAGCGAATGCCGATAAAATATCAAATGATTCAGAAATTTGTCGCCGATTAATATTTAAAGAATCGAAGGAGCCTGATTTGGCAAGAGCTTCAATCGATTTTTTATTAATTGATTTTGCATCAACTCTTTGCGAAAAATCATAAACATTTTTAAATTTACCATTATTTTCGCGTTCGTTTAGCGCTTCTTGTATCATGTTAAAACCCACGGCTTTAATGGCTCCAAGACCAAATCTTATGGCATATTTTTTTTCATCTTTTTCGATGGTTTTTGTGGCGCTCATGATTTACAAAGAAAAAAATAAAATTAACAATCCGATGATTATTCGATAATAACCAAAACTCGCAAAGCTATGAGTCGCAATGAATCTTAGAAGCCATTTTATAACGATTAACGAAGAAATAAATGACGAAATAACGCCAACTAAAATTAATTCAAAATCATCAAAAGATAAAATTGCAAAATTTTTATAAATATCAAAAAGACATGCCGAGCCGATGGTTGGAATTGCCAAGAAAAATGAAAATTCCGTCGCCACTTTGCGCTCAACACCAAAAAGCATCGCGCCCATAATTGTCGCACCCGAACGGGACACCCCCGGAATCATCGCCAAACATTGAAAAAAACCAATCGCGAGCGCGGTGGGTTTTTGAATATCTTCGATATTTTTTACAACAAATTTTTTATGAAATTTTTCAATTAAAATTATGACAACGCCTCCGGTTATTAAAGAAAAAGCGATTACTAAATTTGAAAATAAATATTTTTTTATGAATTCATGCGCGAGTAAGCCGATTACTACAGCGGGAATGAAGGCGAGGGCAAGATTATCAATAAATTTTTGATTATTTTTGTCATAAAATTTAAGCAAAGTGCTATTAAGTTTTTTAAAATAAATAACCGTAATTGCCGAAATTCCACCAATTTGAATGGCAATTTCAAAAACATTATTTTTTATCGAATCGAAATTTAAAATTTGCGAAAAAATAATCAAATGCGCCGTTGAAGAAACGGGAATAAATTCGGTCAAACCTTCGATAAATCCTAGAATAATAATGAATTCGTTATACCTGAATATAAAAAAATATGGCTTGATTTTCTCTAAATCTATTGGCATTATTTTCTAAAAAAATTAGTGCTTTTTACCATTTTTAAGAGTAAATTAATGAATAAACTAAATCGTTAAAGAAATAATGATTACTTTTATGA
>CAIOKL010000151.1 GCA_903858915.1 uncultured Alphaproteobacteria bacterium
GCCTTGATTTAATTGGCCTCAACACCAAAGAAAACGATATTCGTTTTGTTGAAGATGATTGGGAAAATCCTTCGGTCGGCGCTTCTGGCTTGGGTTGGGAAGTTTGGTTCAACGGCATGGAAATCACGCAATTTACATATATGCAACAAATCGGCGGAATCGAATGTAGCCTTATTCCCGGCGAAATTACTTATGGCTTGGAACGAATAGCCATGCATATTCAGGGCGTTGATTCAATTTTCGATATTAATTGGAACGGTCAAGAAAATGCCGACAAAATTACTTACAAAGACATTTTTTTCAGAAGCGAAATTGAAAATTCGCACTTCATTTTAAATCATAGTAATATCGACATTTTATTTAAAAATTTCGAAGAAGCTAAAACGCAATCGCAAATTTTGGCGGAAAATAATTTGCCGATTCCAGCTTTTGAGCAAGCTTTAAAGGCTAGTCATTTGTTGAATTTGCTCGATGCTCGACAAGCTATTTCGGTCAATGAAAGAGCTTCTTTCATTGGTCAAATTCGTCAATTGGTTAAGTCATCTTGTGAGAAGATGATTGAAAATTAAAATATAATTTTATGAATGAAAATAATTCAGGTTTTTTTGATTTTATCAGCAACACAATTCTCGGAGTTCCTTTCTTGGGGCTGTTATCGATAATCATTTTTCTAATTTTTTCATATAGAAAATTAAATTATTTATCTTACTTCGTTGTTTTTTCCATAATTTTACTGCCCTTTAATTTAAGTATAGTTTTTTGGTTACCATTTTGGGGAATTTCGGTTTTATTAGTTTTCCCAAATATTCGCCAAAAAACTCTAACGCCTTTTATAATTTTCTTAATTAAAAATTTAGGATTATTACCAAAAATTTCTCAGACCGAAAAAATCGCCCTAACCTCAGGAACTACTTGGGTTGATGGTGAATTATTTTCTGGTAATCCAGATTTTAAAAAAATTATGGAAATGAGTTATCCAAAACTCACCACTGAAGAGCAAAATTTTATCGATAATGAAGTTGAAGAAGTTTGTAAATTATGCGTTGATTATCAAGTGCAAATCATGCGCGACTTACCGCCGGAGGTTTGGCAATATTTACGCGATAAAAAGTTTTTTGGGATGATTATTCCAAAAAATTATGGCGGACTCGGATTTTCAGCTTTCGCTCATAGTTGCGTGATTGAAAAATTGGCATCTCGTTCGGTGCCTTTGGCAATCACCGCCATGGTTCCAAACTCGCTCGGACCCGCAGAATTACTTTTACATTACGGCACTAAATCACAGCAAGATTTTTATTTACCGCGCCTCGCCGACGGTAGTGAATTGCCATGTTTTGCATTGACTGAACCTACAGCAGGAAGTGACGCCACTTCAATTCAATCAAATGGAATTGTTTTTAAAAATGAAAATGGTGAAATCAAAATTCGTTTAAATTGGAAAAAACGCTATATCACGCTTGGAGCCTACGCCACAGTTATCGGAGTGGCATTTCAACTTCGTGATCCCGAGAAAATTTTATCCGAAAATTCTGAAATCGGCATCACTTGCGCACTAATTCCAAACACAACAGCTGGCGTTGTTCAGGGGCGTCGACACGATCCACTCGCCACGCCATTTGTTAATTCACCACTCAATGGTAATGATGTTATCATTGGCTTAGATTCAATAATTGGCGAAAAAGAAGGTCTAGGTAAAGGTTGGAAAATGTTAATGGAATGCCTGTCAGCTGGTCGCGGAATTTCATTGCCTTCAACTAGTTCGGGCGGATCAAAAATGGCCACTCGAGTTGCAACAGCTTATTCAATGGTTCGCGAACAATTCGGTACTTCAATTGCCAAATTCGAAGGAATTGAAGAAGTTTTAGCGCGAATTGCTTCACGAACTTATGCTCTTGACGCCATGCGCTCCTTCACTGCTGGCTCAGTTGATTCTGGCGCGAAACCTGCCGTAATCAGCGCAATCGCCAAATATCACTCCACCGAAATTTTCCGCCAAAACATTAATGACGCAATGGACATTTGTGCCGGAAGCGCTATTATCAGAGGTCCGCGCAACATTTTGGCAAACGCTTATTTTTCAACTCCAATTTCAATTACCGTTGAAGGTTCAAACATCATGACGCGCAGTTTAATCCATTTTGGACAAGGCGCCATCATGTCTCACCCCTACGCTTACAAGGAAATCACCGCTCTTGAAAATAATGATATCGAAGCTTTTGACGAGGCTTTTTTCAGTCATATCAAACATTTATTCAATAATTTATCGCGCTCCATCTTACTCTCCATTACTCGTGGATATTTAATTTCACCGAACAAACACGATTTAATTTCAAAATATCAACGCAAAATTTCATGGTGTAGCGCAACTTTTGCATTACTCGCCGATATCGCCATGGCTCGTTTCGGTGGCAATTTAAAACGCAAAGAAAAAATCAATGGAAGATTTGGCGATGCGCTTTCGGCAATGTATTTTGCCACATGTATTTTACGAAAATTTAAAGAAAATGGCTCGCCAAAAACCGAAGAAGCTTTGGTTGAACATGCGTTGAAAGAGCAATTTTGTAAGGCGCAATACGCTATCGAAGGCTTATATCAAAATTTATTTACCGGTTTTTTTGGATTCTTTTTAAAACCTTTTGCGCTTTTTGTCCGATTCAATGCTTTTGCCTGCCCAGCCAATGATGCTCTTGGTCATAAAGTCGTTAAAGCCATCACTAAAAATGGTCAAGAAAGAGAAAATTTAACCAAAGGAATTTTTGTTAATAAAGATAAAAATGATAATCTCGGACGCCTTGAAAACGCTATGCTTTTGCAAGAAAATTGCGCAGAAATTATTCATAAAATTAAAGATGCCGTCAAAGAAAATAAATTACCAAAAAAATCTTTGCGCGACAATGTTGAAGAAGCTCTAGAAAAATACATAATTTCTATCGACGAAAATAAACAACTTAGCGAAATGTTTGAAGCTTGTTATGACGCAATTTTGGTCGATGAATACACGCTCGAGGAATATAAAAATTTATAATTTATCTTTTCAACTTTTGAGTTGTAATAATATTTTTTATAATTTTTTTAAAATATCGCTATTGATTTAAAAAATAATTTTACCACAATTATTAAAAAAACTTATTTATGATTTTATTAATCGACAACTACGACAGTTTCACTTACAACCTCTTCCACTACTTGATTTCCGCTGGCGCCGAAGATGTTTTGGTTAAAAGAAATGATAAAATTTCCATCGAAGAAATCACCAATTTGAAACCGCGCGCCATAGTTTTATCTCCGGGACCATGCTCTCCAAATGAAGCCGGAATTTGCCTCGATATTATCAAAAATTTCAAAGGAAAATTGCCAATTTTTGGAGTTTGTTTGGGTCATCAAGCCATCGGTCAAGCCTTTGGTGGCAATATCGTCCGCACTTATCCGATGCATGGCAAAATTAGTGAAATTTTTCACCATCAACAAAATTTATTTCGAGGACTGCCCTCGCCTTTCAAGGCTACTCGCTATCATTCTTTAATTATTGAACGCGAAACTTGTCCAAAAAATTTTACCATCACTGCAGAAACAAAGGATGGAATTATTATGGCAATTGCCGACGAAACCTTAAAAATTTATGCGGTGCAATTTCATCCCGAGTCAATCGCCACAGAGTTTGGGCATGAAATTTTTAAAAATTTTATAAATTTAATTTAAGAAAAATTGAGTCTAGAAAAATATTCCGCACAACAATTTGAAATTATTTTTGATCAAATTTTTGAAAACAAAATTAACAATGATTCAATCAAAGATTTTTTACTCGAAATAAATTATCAAAATTTGCCGATTAACTCATTATTTGGCGCCGTAAATTCCCTCAAAAAAAGAATGATAAAAATTCCTCATCACGAAGATTCGCTTGATGTTTGCGGAACCGGAGGCGACAAATTAAAAACCCTCAACATTTCAACCGCGGTGGCTTTTGTGTTGGCTTGCGCTGGCATAAAAATCGCCAAACATGGTAACCGCGCGGTTTCTTCGGCATCGGGTTCGGCGGACATTTTTACTCATCTCGGCATAAATTTTGACAATAATATTGAAAATATCGACAAAAATTTGCGTGATAATCATTTGAGTTTTTTGTTCGCGCCATATTTTCATCCCGTTTTAAAAAATGTTGCCGACATTAGAAAATCAATTAACGAGCCAACAATTTTCAATTATATTGGACCATTGTTAAATCCAACCAATCCGCAACAACAAATTATCGGAACTTCGAACAAAGAAATTATATTTAAAATTGCCGAAGTAATTTCAAAAAACAATCCGCGAGGCTTGTTTTATATAGTTCACGGCTTTGATGGCATGGACGAAATTACCATTAGCGATAATTCATATTTACTCAAAATTTCTCATCAAAAAATTCATGAAATTGAAATTATAAATCCCGAAAATTACGGAATTGAAAAATGTTCAATTAATGAAATTATCGGCGGAAACTCGGAATATAATTCACAAAAAATGCTTGAATTATTTTCCGGAAAAGCCTCGAAATACCTTGATATTGTTGTTTTGAATTGCGCTTTCGCTTTGCAATTAATCAATAAATTTTCAAATATTAATGATGGAATTATTTTCTCGCGCGAACTCATAAAAAGCGGGAAAATTTTGGATTTTTTACAAAAAATTAAGAATAAAAATTAAGAAATATTTTTATTTTCATACGCATCGCTCGCTTTCTTTTTACAAACTTCTTTGCTATTAGAAATATTTAATTTGCTAACTCAAACCCTTCTCTAGCTTTAACGCAATCTTAAAATTTATTATAATTAATTTTAATGTTGAATTGGCATGATATAATGCTTTATAATTTTTTAATAA
>CAIOKL010000152.1 GCA_903858915.1 uncultured Alphaproteobacteria bacterium
AAAAAGAAATTCGATTTTGTTTAAAATGGTAAGTTCTGCTGGGACTGGTTTTTATTATTTAGCCAGAAGAAATCCTAAGCAAAAAACCGAAAAAATGATTTTTAACAAATACGATCCCGTCGTTCGTAAACATGTTGAATTCAAAGAGCAAAAGCTCTCTAGTTAAATTTTAGGTGGACAAATGTCCACCTTTTTTTTATTCTCCAATTTTTCCAAATTAAATTTTAAAAAATGCTCACCTCTTTATCCTCGCAAATAATTGAAGTTGTTGAAAAAGCTGCGATAGCTTGCTACGACTGGATTGGCAAAGGCGACAATGTTTCCGCCGATCAAGCTGCGGTAGTTTCAATGCGTCACACCTTAAATCAAATGAATATTTCGGGTAAAATCGTTATCGGCGAAGGCGAGAGAGACGAAGCCCCGATGCTTTACATCGGCGAAAAAGTCGGCAAAGGTGGAGCTAAAATTGATATCGCCCTTGATCCGCTCGAAGGCACTACAATTTGCGCAAATGCCGGCGAGTCATCGCTTGCCGTGATTGCCTTTGCCAATGAAGGTGGCTTTTTACATGCCCCCGATGTTTATATGGAAAAAATCGCCGTTGGCGCTAATTTACCGCTCGGAATTGTTGATCTCGACAACACCGCTAAAAAAAATTTACAAAATATTGCTAAAGCTAAAAAAGTTGCGATTGATGAACTCACCGTCATGATTCTTGAGCGTTCACGCCACGAAGAATTGATTGCCAAGGTTCGCGAAGCTGGTGCCAGAGTTCGCTTAATTGGCGATGGCGATGTGGCGGGGGTTATCGCTTGCACTTCGGGACACACAAAAATCGATGCTTACATGGGAACGGGCGGAGCTCCCGAAGGCGTTTTGGCGGCCGCGGCTCTTAGAGTCATAGGTGGTCAAATGATGGGGCGCTTAATTTTTCATGATAATAAAAAACAAATCGAGCGCGCTAAAAAAATGGGCATTAAAGATCTAAATAAAAAATATACCGCTGAAGAAATGGCGCGTGGCGAAGTGGTTTTTGCTTGCGCCGGAGTTACCGACGGCTATATGTTAAAAGGCGTTAAAAAATGCAAAGACACTAATAAAATTTATGTAAATTCTTTGTTGCTTGATTCCGCCGCCAAAAAAGTTACACAAACGATTTCCGAAATTTATTTATAAAAATTCAAAATGAAAATCGAAATTAACGATTTAATTAAACAAATTAGTGAATCTTTAAACCTCGTTGAGAGGTGCCTTTGACCCTAGAAAACTCCAGTCGCAACTTGATGAATTAAATAAAATTGCCGAAGATCCAACGCTTTGGGATAACAAAGAAAAAGCTCAAAAAATTCTCAAAGAAAAATCACTAATCGAAGAAAAACTTAACAAATTTAATAATTTTAAAAATCTTTTAAACGATAATTTAAGTTATTTGGAATTAGCAGAAATTGAGAATGACTCACAATTGTTAAATGATGTTGAAAATAATTTAAATTCTCTCAAAAAACTTAGCGATAATTTTGAAATCGAATGTCTTTTTAGCGCCGAAAATGATGCAAATAATTGTTTTGTCGACATCAATGCTGGCGCTGGCGGAACCGATTCTTGTGATTTCGCTTTAATGCTTTTGCGAATGTATGAAAGATTCGCCAATATTCGTGGTTTTAAATGTGAAATAATCGATATTTTAGACGGCGAAGAAGCGGGTTTGCGCTCAGCGATTCTTAAAATTTCGGGTCGCTATGCTTTCGGATGGCTTAAAAATGAAATTGGCATTCATCGCTTGGTGCGCATTTCGCCTTTTAATTCCAACGGCAAAAGGCAAACAAGTTTTGCTTCGGTTTGGGCTTATCCCGAAATCGACGATGAAATTAACATCGAAATTCAAGAAAAAGATTTGCGCGTCGATACTTTTCGCGCTTCTGGCGCGGGCGGACAACATGTCAACAAAACCGATTCCGCCGTTCGCATTACTCATTTACCAACTAGTATTGCGGTGCAATGTCAAAGCGATCGTTCGCAAATTCGCAACCGAGCCGAAGCCTTGAAAATGCTTAAGTCGAGGCTTTACGAACTTGAAGTAAATAAGAAAAAAGAGGCTTTGGATGTTAAAGAAAATTCTAAAAGCGATAATAGTTTTGGACATCAAATTCGCTCTTATGTTTTGCATCCATATCAACTTGTGAAAGATTTGCGAACCGATTACGAAACCGGCAATATTCAAGCGGTTTTGGACGGAGAAATTGAAGGCTTTATTAAGGCAATGCTCACCAAAAATTTGCAATAAATTTACAAATAAATACTATTCAATTTAAAAAGAGAATTATAAAATTCGATAAAAAAATTTAGAATGATTGAGTCAAAAATTAACAACATAAACAAGCGCAAAAGAAACGAAAAAATATTTATTTTTCTTGGAAAAATTTCAATCGGATTTTCGTTGTTTTTTCTAGTAGCTCTTTTTGCAATGATTATTTATAAAAGCAACGGCGCTTTTACAAGCACTAAGATTGGCATCGAGTTTGATTTATCCGCACAAACCGATATTTCAACGCTCGATCATCGTCAAATTATTAAGCAAAATCTAAAAAAAATTGATCCCGAAATTAAATCTATCGCTGATTTGAATTTACTTTATCAACTGGTAAGTAAAGCGAGCAATCTCGATTTAAAAAAATCGATCGAGCTCAATAAAAATGCGCAATCAAGCCAAATTTATTGGATTTTTGCCAGTTCAAAAGTTGATATGTTTATTAAGCATAACGACGCTTCGGGCTTAAAAGAAAAGCAAATTTTGTGGATAAAAAAATTACAAGAACAACAAAAAATAAAAACGGTTTTTAATTGGGAATTTTTTCAATTTGGCGACTCTCGCGAGCCTGAAATAGCTGGCATCGCCTCAAGTTTTGTTGGGTCTTTAATGATTATGCTTATTTTTTTAATTTGCGCTTTTCCAATTGCCATAATGTGCGCATTTTATCTCGAAGAATTTGCTCCAAAAAATCGTCTCACCGACATTATTGAAATCAGCATTAACAATCTCGCCGCCATTCCGTCAATCATTTATGGCCTACTCGGTTTAACAGTTTACCTTCAATTCATGCACCTTCCGCGCTCTTCAAGTTTAGTTGGTGGCATGACTTTATTCATGCTCGTTCTACCCGTAATAATTATCGCGACGCGCAACACCATTCGCTCAATTCCCATTCAAATTCGCGACGGCGCATTGGCAATCGGCGCTTCAAAAATGCAATTAATTTGGCATCATTTATTGCCACTTTCCATCCCCGGAATAATGACGGGAACGATTTTAGCAGTTTCAAGAGCGCTGGGCGAAACTGCTCCGCTCTTGATGATTGGCATGGTCGCTTTTATCGCCGACACTCCGCAAAGCTTCTTGGATCCATCTTCGGCATTGGCGGTGCAAATATATTTATGGTCGGATTTGCCCGAAGCAGGCTTTGTTGAAAAGACTTCCGGCGCAATTTTAATATTGCTGACATTTTTGATTTTACTCAATTTAAGCGCCATAATTTTACGCAAAAAATTTGAAAGAAAATGGTAAAATTTAGGTCAAAAATCGTGGGTATTTTAAATCTCACGCCCGATTCTTTTTCCGACGGTGGAAAATATTTTGATGAAAAAAACGCTCTTTCTCATCTTGCCGAAATGCTGTCTTCCGGCGTTGATATTGTTGATATTGGTGCCGAATCTACTCGACCAAATGCTCAAATTCTTAATGCTCAAGAAGAAATTATTCGGCTCGAAAATATTTTACCAAAATTAATTTTAGCGATTAAAAATTTTAACAAAATTCATCACAAAAATATTCAAGCCAGCATTGATTCTTATCACCTCGAAACCATTATTTTTGCCCATAAAATTGGCGTCGAAATTATTAATGACATAAGTGGTTTAATTGACGAAAAAATTATCAATTATATCGCTCAAAATAATTTAACGGCAATTGTGATGCACAACCTCGCGATCCATTCAAATCCTGAGCTTATCGTTAATCGCGATTTAAATGTTGTCGAAGAAATAATTAATTGGGCGCAACAAAAAATTAATTTTTTAACGAGTCAAAAAATTCAAAAATCGCAATTAATTTTTGATCCAGGCATCGGTTTTTCCAAAAACTCCGCGCAATCGATTCGCATTTTAAAAAATATTAATGCTTTTCGGGTTTTAAATTTACCAATTTATGTTGGACATTCTAAAAAAAGTTTTTTGGATTCGATTAATATTGCATCGCAACCAAACCTTGATCGCACCGCAAAAACATTAATTCTATCGCAATATTTGGCACAAAAAAAAGTCGATTATTTACGCGTTCACGATGTTAAAGAAAATCTCGGGGCAATTGATTCCGTAGAATTTGCCAAGGAAATTTTTTAACATCAAAGAATAAAACTATTCGCGGATTTAGTTATTATAAAAATAAATTAGCTTTTTATTTTTAATTTCTAAAAAGTTAGTGCCTTTCAACAAAAAATCAGAATTATCAATGGTAATTTTAGGATTATTATATTTTACAAAACATTGTGGAATCTGATATTTCTTACTCATATTAACTATCGAATCAAATTTTTTGGCTTTAAATTTTCGACAAATTTTTGATAATTTATTGCGTCCCGTTAATACCAAAATTCGCTGATTTTCAAAATATAATTCACAATAATTTTTATAACATTTTTGACAAATTTTATTGTTTGAATTTTTATTTTTTGAACATTTTTTAATCAATTCATAATTTTTTACTTCAAAATGCTTAAGCCATGATTTTACTTGCTTAGTCGGCTTAAGTTTTTTTGAAAAATATAAATTTTTTTCATAAAAAATTGCATAAAATTTTTGTGATTTTTCAAAAATAATTTGATTTTTTTTACCCAAAATAATCGTCCCAAAACTTAAAATAAAAAATAATAAAATAGTAATTTTTAAATATTTGTGATTCGCGATAAAAAATATTACCACAAAAATTAAACATAATATCAATCCAACTCTTGGTAAATAAGGAGTGGCGATAATTGCAAATTTAAAATCGGCGAAAAATTCAACGGCTTTAATAAAAAAATCTATCGAATATTTCATCAAAAATAATGGAATATTTTCGATCGAAAACGGCATTAAAAATAATGCCAAAAAACCCAAAGGCATGATTAAAAAACCAACCAAAGGAATTGCCACTAAATTGGCGAAGAAACCTACAAAACTGAAGGTTTGGAAGCTATTCATTAAAATCGGCAAAGTGACAATTTGAATAATCGCGGTGATTATAAAAATTTCACAAAAATATAATTTTATTTTACTCAAAAGCCCCGTGATAAATTTATCTTCAAGTTGCAAATTGGCATCGGGAAAAAATTTTTCACGAAAATAATCGACATAACAAACCATGGTTAGAATTGCCAAAAATGATAATAAAAAACTTATTTGAAATAAATTGTGCGGGTTAAATAAAACCAACAAAAATAACGCTAAAAATAACGCTCTTTTGCCATCGAATTTACGATTAATTAACAAACTCAACATCACCATCCAAACCATGATTAAAGCCCGTTGCGCCGGCAAAGGCGCGTCGGCAATTTTTAAGTAAAAATAGCTGGCAAAAATTGCAAAAATCGCCGAAATTTTTTTAATAT
>CAIOKL010000153.1 GCA_903858915.1 uncultured Alphaproteobacteria bacterium
ATTTCCTCACTTTTATTTTTTATAACTTCTTTTATTTTAGTTTTATTCGGACTTTTTAAATCTTTATTTGGTTGATTTTTGGTGTTATTTTCAATTATTTTAAGCTCTCTTTGCGGGAATGGAATCTCAATATTATTTTCCTTAAATTGATTAAAAATATCAATCATAACATCGCTTTTTGCGCCCATTCTGCCCTCAACAATATCGCTGATCCAGAAGTATAATGTCATTGAAATATCGTAATCATTAAAGCTGGTTACGAAGCATTCTGGCTCGGGATAAATAATGCATCTTTTGTGAAGTTTTGCACAAGAAAGCATAATTTCTTTGGCTAAATTTAAATCGCTTTGATAAGCGATGCCGATTTGAATTTCAATGCGCGCGCGGTTATTGGAATATGTCCAATTGGTAACTTTGTTGATAATAAATTCTTCGTTGGGAATCATGATTTCTTTGCCGTCCGTCGCTTCAACTAAAGTGTAGCGACCACCAAAATGTCGAACGGTTCCGTAAATATTACCATTGTCGAGCTCAACGATATCGCCAACTTCCACCGATTTTTCAAACAATAAAATTATACCGCTAATAAAATTTGAGGCAATTTTTTGTAAACCAAATCCAATCCCCACACCAATCGCACCTCCAATCACGGCTATAGTGGTTAAATCGACGCCAAAAGTTTTTAAAATAATTAACACGACAATGCTATAAATCAAAATGTCGATGAATTTACTAATGATTCCTTTGGTGCTGGATTTAATATTTTTATTGTTGTCGACATAAGATTTACTTTTGCGACTTACTAAACTTGAAAACCAAAAAACTAACAAAAAAACTATGAAAGCTTTGATTAAAATATAAACCGAAATTTTGATTTTACCGATTTTAAAATAAAGCTCATCGAGATACATTATTGTAGGATCGAGCGCTCCAAAAATATGAAGAATTAAAGCCGGAACCAAAAAAAATCCCGTGGCGTTGGCGGTGAAAGTGCTATTCGAAGAAATTCGAATCATTCGTAAAAATAAAAATAGCGCGATAAGTTTTAAAGTTGTTGAAATCAGGATAGTTTCTTTAAAAAAATTTTGGTAAATGAAGTATCCTAAAATTAAAAAAAACAAGGATAGGGTAGGGAATAAAAGAGGTAAAACATATCCTTTAAATATATTGTTAAATTCCCTTGTGCTGGTGGAAGAGTTGAAAATTTTTTTTACTAAATTATGGCGAATTATGCTGTAAAAAAAATAAGAAAATATAAAACATAAGATAAGCGAGAGCGATTGCCAGTAAAGGCTTGGGCTACTTAAAGTTTTGATAATACTATCGATAAATTTGTCGATATTTATTGTAAATTCCATAATATTTTTCTAGGTTTATTCACCTTGTCCCGAAGTAAAAGCAACTTTATCATTGAACAAATAAAGTCCTTCATATTTAACAAAATCAATATTTTTTTCGATTAAATAATTTAATAAGATTGTAATGTCTTTGTGGTTAATTGTGATATTGGGATTTAAAATTTCATTACTTGATTTTCCGCAAATGCCTTTGCCAACAAACCTTAAGGTTGTAAGGTCGCCGTCATAATTTGGCATCATGTTTTTGTCAATTAATGGAAATAATAAAAGCCCTTTAGCGCTAATCATTTTTAACTCAAATTTTTCACTTTCCAATGATTTTAGTAAATTTAAAAGCTCATCAAAATTTTTGTTCCAATCAATAAATAAATCAATTCCAATTAAAGATTTTTTATCTTTTTGTTGAATTTTTATTGCAGATTTTTGCTGATTATTTTGTGATTCTTCCGCAGTTTTATTTTTAAAATTAGCAACGGGGAGTTGGTTTGGGAGGTTATTCAAATTTTTAATAACCGCTTGAGTAAATTCTTTTGTTCCAACTTTTTTTAGGCTAGTTTTGGGATTAAAAATATCGGCGGTGTGAATGCCATCTTCAATTGTTTTGTAAAGAGCGTTACGAATTTTATTGGCAAAAAAACTTTCATTTAAATGGACAAGCATCATCACCGAGGCTTGAATTAAGCCGGTCGGATTGGCAATATCTTGATTGGCGATATCCGGCGCCGAGCCGTGAATTGCCTCAAACATTGCGTAATCATCACCAATATTTGCTGAGCCAGCGAGTCCAACCGAGCCAGAAATTTCGGCGGCGATGTCGGAAATTATATCGCCATATAAATTCATCGTTACTATAACATCAAATATTTCGGGCTTAGAGGCGAGCCTAGCGCAACCAATATCAATTATGTAATGATCAGTTTGAATTTGCGGATATTCTTTAGCAATTTCATCAAAAGTTTTGTGAAATAAACCATCGGTCATTTTCATAATATTGTCTTTTGAGAAGCAAGTGACTTTTTTTCGCGAATTGGCAATTGCGTATTCAAAGGCATAACGAATTATTTTTTCGCAACCTTTCTTGGTTACTAATTTTAGGCATTGAAATGTTTGATCGGTTTGGCGATGTTCAATTCCTGCGTAAAGATCTTCTTCGTTTTCACGAATAATAACGACATCCATTTTGGGAAAATTACAACTCACAAAGGGGTGAAAAGACGAAACGGGGCGCACATTTGAATATAGTCCAAGTTTTTTGCGAATCGTAACATTTAAACTTTTATAACCACCGCCCTGAGGGGTCGTAATTGGCGCTTTAAGAATAACTTTGGTTTCATTCAAGCTTTCCCAAGCTGATGGCATCAAGCCAGAATTAAAGCCTTTTTCGTAAATTTTTTTACCGACTTCGATAATATTAAATTTTAGGTCAACACCAGAAGATCTAATGATTTCTAATGTGCTATCCATGATTTCTGGACCGATTCCATCGCCAAAAGCTACTGTAATTGTTTTAGTCATTAAAATTTGAAAGTTAAAAGTTTATTATTTATAATGAATTTTTAACGCAGTTCTAAAAAACAATCAATAAAAAAATTAAATGAAATGGCAGTTTGATACTTTGAAAATAAGTGCTATTATCGAAGAAAAAAGGTTAATTTACGGTAAAAAAATTGAAGATTATTTTGGAAAAAATTTAGGAATTTTTTTGAATTATTCAAAAACCCGTTTTAATAATGAATTTTTTGGAATTTTTTGTTGTTTTTCGATAATTTTATTCAGCTTATTCAAGCGCTCAATGATTGATATTGGGCAAGATTCGGGGCTTTATCTAGAAATTGCCCAAAAAATTCTTAATGGGAAAAAATATTATCATGATTTTTTCGAATTTAATTTTCCACTGAGTTTTTTGTTACTTACAATACCCGTTTATGTGGCTAATTTATTGAATTTAAGCCCAATAATTATTGCAGATTATTTTATTAATTTATTGGCAATTTTTTCACTAATTTGGGCATATAAAATTTTAAAAAATTCACAAAAAATTAAATCACAAACCGAATTAAATATTTTAATAATATGTTTTACCGCGGGTTTTTTTATAAGAGGAAAAACTTTAATTTTTAACGAATTTTTAACCAAAACTTCGTTTTTATTAATTTTTTTCTACCCATTTTTTTCATATTATTTTTATGGCGTCGAAAATCTCAAAAAAATTCAAAAAATTTATTTAGGAATATTGTCGGGATTGATAATTTCCCTTAAACCAAATTTTATAATTTTGATTGGTTTTTTTGAAATTTTTAGAGTTTATAAATCGCGCAAT
The DNA here is from genome assembly GCA_903858915.1 of uncultured Alphaproteobacteria bacterium. GTDB lineage: Bacteria > Pseudomonadota > Alphaproteobacteria > Rickettsiales > UBA1997 > CAILUF01. The sequence goes on from CAIOKL010000153.1 coordinate 3,679, forward strand.
ATCAAGAGCCTGTTGGAAGTTCATAATTTAGTTTGTATATTATTAATATCATTTTATGCGATTATAATTTTTACTTTTTTTAAAAGTTTCGTGGAGAGTTTTTCATATATGGTGAAAATTTATTATGAATATAAATATGGCTATCGCATTAATGAATTTAATCAAAGATATTTGTTATTTTTTGCGAAATTAAGGGAATATTATTTAGTATATTTATTGCTAATTTTGGTTTATATAAAAAATTTACCAAAAAACGAACTC
>CAIOKL010000154.1 GCA_903858915.1 uncultured Alphaproteobacteria bacterium
ACTAAATTTTCTTGTTGGTTGCGATTTACAAAACTAATATTGAGATTGTTAATTTTTAGAAGCATTTTTTATAAAATTTTTTTATAATTCTTGCTCTTTTTATCAAAAAATCAAATTAGTTTTATTGTTTATGGATAAAAAATTTATTATGTGGTTTCGCCAAGATTTGCGAATTAGCGACAACCCCGCTTTGCTCTCAGCTATTGAAAATGACGTTATCATGCCGATTTATATTTTTGAAGAACAAATTGGTGAAAATAGAAAAATTGGCTCCGCGAGCAAATGGTGGCTTCATCACAGTTTAAATTCTTTGAATAAATCTCTCGACAATAAATTAAATTTTTATTGTGGCGATGCCAAGGAAATTTTAGAAAATTTGGTTAAAAAATTTGAAATTTCAGGAATTTTTTGGAATCGTTGTTACGAGCCACAACGCGTTCAAAAAGATCGCGAAATAAAATCATTTTTTAAACAAAAAAATATTGTTGCACAAAGTTTTAATGGCTCTTTATTGTGGGAACCGCACGAAGTTTTAAAAAGCGATCAAACTCCGTATAAAGTCTTTACGCCTTACTACCGCAGGGGTTGCTTGCAAAAAACCGCACCACGAAAACCCTTGCCAAAAGCCGAAAATTTTAAAATTTTTTACGACGAAAGTAACAAAATTAAATTAGAAAATTTGCAACTTTTACCAACAATAAATTGGGATCAAGATATGCAAAAATATTGGGAAATCGGCGAAGATTTTGCTTACAAAAAAATGCAGAATTTTGTGAAAAATAATTTACAAAATTACAAAGATGGACGAAATTTTCCATCACAAAACAATGTGTCGCGACTCTCTCCCCACTTGCATTTTGGCGAAATTTCTTCGCATCAAATTTGGCATTTTGCTCAAGAAAATTATCGCGAAAAAACTGGCGAATTAAATCTTGATCACTTTTTAAGCGAGCTAGGCTGGCGCGAGTTTTCATATTATTTACTTTTTCATTTTCCGCATTTGCCCGACAAAAATTTTCAACCTCGTTTTGACAATTTTTTATGGCAAAAAAATAAAAATTATTTGCGCGCTTGGCAAAAAGGTCAAACTGGCTATCCAATTGTCGATGCTGGCATGCGCGAGCTTTGGCAAACCGGTCAAATGCATAATCGTGTGCGCATGATTGTCGGCTCATTTTTGGTAAAAAATTTATTACTTGATTGGCGCGAAGGCGAAAAATGGTTTTGGGATTGCTTGGTCGACGCCGACTTGGCGAGCAACTCCGCAAGCTGGCAATGGGTTGCAGGAAGCGGAGCCGACGCGGCGCCCTATTTCCGAATTTTTAACCCAATTTTACAAGGCGAAAAATTCGATCCCGACGGTGAATATACTCGAAAATTCGTCCCCGAATTAAAAAATTTACCGGCTAAATTTTTATATAAACCGTGGGAAGCTTCAACGGAAATTTTAGAAAAATCTGGAATTAAATTGGGGGAAAATTATCCACACCCAATCGTAAAAATTGATGAGTCGCGAGACTTGGCGCTCAAAACTTTCAAGGCGCTTCCAAAAATTGGCGATGATGATAAATTACAATAAATTTTTAGAGTAATTGTTATCAAAAAAAGTTAATATCATTTTTTAGTGTAAAGTGTTTACTTATTACTATTATTAATTAATTTGTGATTAATTAATAATAAAATTCTATTTAACATGCTACCAGAAATAAATTTTAAATCTTTATTTTCAAAGAAATCAGAATCGGGACCCCTTACTAATCCACCACCACTCGAATTCGTAATTCAAGATGAAGATGATACTACAGATGCGGTAGTTACAGCACACTCAGGAGCTAGAGCGCATTGGCTACTAAAGCAAAATAAGCGCGGTGAAGATTTCAAAGATCCTTACGAGGATGAAAGAGAAATAGAAAGAGAAATAAAAAGAGAAAGAGAAAGAGAAAGAGAAAGAGAAAGAGAAAGAGAAAGAGAAAGAGAAAGAGAAAGAGAAAGAAAAAGAAAAAGAAAACCAGAAGATCATCTCGCAGAATCTCTTAGAAACAGAGACAATGGTCTTAAGCCGAAACTTTGGAATGATTATATCGAGGAAAAATTACCATCGATAAGAGAGGATCCAAATAAAACAAGAAAACTTATTTTTGATGTTGCCAGAGCAAATATTCAAGATAAACCTTGGTTTCGCGAGCCAAATAAAGAGGCGATTAAAAATATTCAGACATCTTATTATATTCTCACTCACGAAGACGAAGAGGAAAAAAGATTTGCCGGAGAATATTTATTGGAGACGCTTCTCACTCCAGGATTTTTATTAAAAGATGATTATTCAATTGATGAAAGCCGATTAGCAATCGTTACCCAACAACAAGAAAATTTTACATCATTTTTATTAAGTGATTCTGCTAGCGGTATTGGATTTCCAATATTTGATAAATTTTTAAGAAATAAAATATTCTCTCCAGACGAAAACAGTAACGAAGAAATCAAGCAAAAATTACTAAAATCAATGATTTTTTTAATACCTACAACATTAAATTATAACAAAGCTTTCAAGGGCTTTGAGTTGGCGCTAACCTTAATTCCAGAGGCTGATCAAGAAAAATTTACTATCGATGTTCTTAAATATTTTGCTCTTTCACAATCGACGAGAAATAACGATTTTTATATTGATAAAATTGCCTCAGCTATTGAAAATAATATTTCCAAAGACAATAGAAGTGATGCGATTTATAAAATCTTTTCCCATCCAAATGCGCATGAAAATTCAATTAAATCTGCACACTTAGCCGGCAATAATAATTATATCCACAAAATTAATAAATTGATAGAGAAGACTTTTGCAGAAAACTCGTCATCTAAGAAAGATAAGAAAGAATTTATTACAAAACTAAGCGAAAATTGTGGTGTTGACCTAGAGTCGTATTTTCAAAATCCCCCCGAAATTTCAGTAAGTAAACCAATGGCATGGTCTTCGAGATATCAGCAAGATAGAACTTTTGAAACTAGCGCAATTGATAAATCAAGAGGGTATTCGAGACATCCGCTAGATAGACTCTGAACGCCAATATTGCTTTAAAAAAAACTTGTTATTTAAAAAAATATTAGGAAAATTGATAATCGTTATTGCCAGTTTTAAATTAATTTTTTGCCTTATAAAACCAACTGCACAAAGGCTTTATATCTTTTAAATAAAAAATTAAAATTAACAAAATTAGCAATTTTTATTTCAAATTTTTATTATAATTTTCATGTTTTTTTTAAATTTTTTTACTAGAAATTTTTTGATTTTACAAATTATTTTTAGTTTTTTTTGTAGCGAAATTTTGGCAAAAAAATCGCCCTCCCCCGAAATTTTAAAAAATAATTCCGAAAAAAATATTTTGCCCAAAATTACCATCACCGCCACCAACGAAAATCAAGATGAATATAAGTCCGAGAGCGCAATCAGTTCAACTCGCACCAACAAAATTTTACGCGACATTCCGCAAGCAATTAACGCGGTTTCGCAACAACAAATTCGCGACCAAAATATTGTAAATATGGAGCAAGCGACGCTTTATATTCCAAGCGTCAACATTCAACAAGGCGAAGGCAATCGCGATCAAATTTCAATTCGTGGCAACACTTCCACCGCCGATTTTTTTATCGATGGCGCGCGCGATGATATGCAATATTTTCGTGATTTTTATAACATCGAAAAAGTCGAATTTTTGAACGGTCCAAACGCTTTAGCTTTTGGTCGCGGAGGCACCGGCGGCTTGGTCAATCGCGTTTCTAAATTTGCCGATGGCGTAAAAAAACGCCAAATTATTTTATCGGGCGGATCGTTCGAAAATCGTCGCTTGCAAACCGATTTAAGCGAAAAAATTAACGACAAATTATCACTTCGCTTCAATGGTTTTTATGAAAAATCTCAAACATTTCGCGATTATGGTAATTTAGAACGATTCGGCTTTAATCCAACTGGCACAATAGTTCTTGGCAAAAATACCGACATAAAATTTGGCTATGAATATTTTTACGATAATCGTTTTAATGACCGTGGCGTCCCTTCAAAAAATGGCGAACCGCTCAAAACTTCCGCTTCAAAATTTTTTGGAAATCCCAACGAAAATGATTCAGAAAATAAATTAAATTCAATTTTTGCAACCATCAATCACGAATTTCAAAATCAATTACAATTGAAAAATTACACGCGCTTTACGCAATATTCAAAATTTTATAAAAATGCTTATGCGAGTGGCGAAGTTGGCGCCAACAATAAGTTTAATCTCTCGGCTTATAATAATTCGCAAGAGCGCAAAAATTTTACCAACCAAACCGATATTACCAAAAAATTTGAAGCTTTTTCGCTCAAACATTTGGCATTATTTGGAGCGGAAATTACCCATCAAGATTCGTCGGCGAGTCGCTTAAGTGGCTATTTCAACAACAAAGATGCAACATTACCAATTTCAATTTTCGACGATATAAATTTGACTTCCGTAACTTATCGAAGGGCTTCGAGCGACACTAATAATAAATCAATCGTGACGGTTTTTGGTTCATATTTGCAAGATCAAATTGCGCTTAATGAACATTTTGAGCTTACGGCGGGGCTTCGTCTCGACAGTTTCGACATTAAGCTTGAAAATAAAAACACTGGGCAGAATTTTAAAAGACGCGATAATTTTATTTCGCCAAAAGTCGGTTTAGTTTTCAAGCCGAAAAAAAATCTTTCAATCTATTCGAGCTACAGCGCCAGCTATTTGCCAAGCGCCGGCGACCAATTTTCTTCTCTCGATGCCAAATCAAAATTTTTAAAACCGGAAAAATTACAAAATTACGAAATCGGCACGAAATGGGATATCACCGAAAAACTTAATTTTAATACCGCAATTTTTCAATTAGACCGCACCAACAGTCGCGCCAACGACCCGAGCGGTTCGGGCTATTTTGTTTTAACTGGAAGCTCAAAAATTCGTGGCTTCGAAGCCTCTTCAACCGGCAAAATAAATAAAAATATTGAAGTAGTTGCGTCTTACTCTCATATTGATGCACGAATTTCTAGCACCACCGCCGACGCCAAAAAAGGCAACAAATTGGCTCTCACTCCGAGCAACAAAATTGCCGTGTGGAATAAATATAAATTTTCGCCAGAATTTAGTTTTGGAGTCGGTTTTATCAAGCAATCAAGCCAATATTCGGCGGTTGATAATAAAGTAAAATTGAAGGGATTTAATCGTTTTGACGGCGCAATATTTTACAAAATTGATGAAAAAATGCGCGCGCAAATTAATGTTGAAAATATTTTTAACAAAAAATATTTCCTCACCGCTCACAATAATAATAATTTGCAATTCGGCTCGGTACGCGCCTTCAAGGCTAGTTTGAATATGGAGTTTTAATTTTTAAATTTATTTTAAAAATCTCAGCATCACCTCATCAAATAAAACTTCGCTTTTCTCGCCGGTTTTTCGATTTTTAATTTCAACTTTTCCTAAAGCTAACGATTTCGGTCCAACGATAATTTGCGTCGGCACGCCGATTAAATCGGCTACTGAAAATTTTTGTCCCAAACTATTTTTTGTATCATCATAAAGCACTTCGACACCTTTGCTTTGAAGCGAAGAATAAAGCTCCTCGCAAGCCTTATCGCAAGCCTCATCGCCCACTCGAATATTGATTAAAACTACATCGAAAGGAGAAATTTGAGCTGGCCAAATAATGCCATTTTCGTCGTGATTCGCCTCAATCGCGGCCGCGACAACACGAGAAACGCCAATGCCGTAAGATCCCATATTTGGATAAATTTTTTCGCCACCCGCCCCCATCACTGAAGCCTCCATGGCTTTAGAATATTTTAAGCCAAAATTAAAAACTTGTCCGACCTCAATTCCGCGCCTAGAAACAAGCTGTTCTGCGGGAATTGGACATTTTTCTGGAATATGTAAATCGTCGGCCATGGCATATATTTTCTGGGTTTGAGCGATATCGATTTCATCCGCCTCACTCAATTCGTCAAATTTTTTATCATAAAAAATGGCGCTTTCGCCAACATCCGCCAAAATATGGAATTCGTGCGACAAATCGCCACCGATCGCTCCCGTATCTGCTCTCAAAGCAATCGGCTTCAAACCCATTTTGCGAAAAATTTTGAAATAAGTTTCATACATTAAATCGTAAGTTTTGCGCGCATCTTCTTCGTTTAAATCGAACGAATAAGAATCCTTCATTAAAAATTCGCGACCGCGCATCAAGCCAAATCTAGGGCGAATTTCATCGCGAAATTTCCAATGAATTTGATATAAATTTTTCGGCAAATCTTTGTAAGAAGTAATATTTTTACGAAATAAATCGGTGACAACTTCTTCGTGGGTTGGGCCGTAAAGAATATCACGATCGTGACGATCTTTGATGCGCAACATTTCCTTGCCATAAGCTTCGTAACGACCCGACTCAATCCACAATTCTGCGGGCTGAATCGTTGGCATCAGGACCTCCAAAGCCCCTGCTTTGTCCATTTCTTCTTTGATAATTTTTTCAACTTTTCGTAAAACTTTTAAGCCCAAAGGCAACCAAGAATAAATTCCTGAAGCGGTTTGACGAATCATGCCGGCACGAACCATCAGTTGATGCGAGACCACCGTGGCATCGATTGGATTTTCTTTTAAAGTTGGTAAAAAATATTTTGATAAACGCATAATTTAATAAGTAAAATTTATTAATAATTTTGATTTTTTTAACCCGCAAAATGAAATTTTGATTTAAAAAAAATTAAGCATTTTCATAAAAAATTCAAAATCTCATCGCGGATGGGCGGATTTACCTAACCCAAAGCGATTCAACTTTTTCCTAAATTTGCGTTGGCAAATTTAATTAAAATTTTGAAGTTTATATTTCTATTTTTGAAAGATCGCCCACTTCATTAAACAAATCTCTAATCATCGACAAAAGAATCAGGCGATTTTCGCGCGCGTGGCTGTCAACATCATTTACCACAACATGCTCAAAAAAATGATCGAGTGGTAACTCAACAACTGCTAGCAACGCAAAGGCTTTTTCAAATTCTGCCTTTTTAATAAATTTGTAAAAATCTTTAGAAATTTGTTTGATTCGGCGATAAAGTAATTTTTCATATTTGCTTTTAAAGCCAAGAACCGAAGGGCGCCCACCATATTTTTTATTATCCTTTCTTTCTTCAATCGCTAAAATATTAGTGGATCTTTTGTAAAGCTCGATGAGTTTTTTATGATTTGCATTTTCTAAAAAACTATCTAAAAATTTTATTTTTTTTATTAAGTATAAAATATCAACCGACTTATGCGACTCTAGACTTTCGAGATAAGAATTCATTACTACATTCAACACATCTTGACGAACTTGTTCTTGATCTTTTAAATAAACTTTCAAGCGCTCAACTATAAAACGCACAATGTCCTCGATTAATTTTTTCTTCAACTCAAAAAAATCTTTTTTATTAGTTGAGATGAACTCTTTAAGTAATTTTGGCGGATAAGATTTTAGCGACCGCTCAACCAAAATTCGAATTGGAAAAGCAATATTATGTTGATGCGAGGTGCGAATGATTCCAAGGGCGCAACGGCGCAGAGCATATGGATCTTTTGAACTTGTTGGCCTTTCATCAATCAAAAAAAACCCCACAAGAGTATCAATTTTATCGGCAATTGCCAAAGTAATTCCAAGTGGCGATTGCGCCGTTGGAGAAGTGGCGCCATCTGGCAAATAATGTTCGTAAATTGCCTCGGAAATTTTATGATTTTCAAGTTGTTGGGTGGCATAAAAACTACCAAAACGACCTTGTAATTCTGGCAATTCCGCCACCGCTTTAGTTGCCAAATCGGCTTTAGACAAATCAACCCCGCGCTCAATCAAGGCAATCTCGCAATGCGGTACAAAAATTGATAAAAATTTTGCCATTTCCTTTAATCGCTCAACTTTTTCAAACATCGTGCCGATTTTTTGGTGATAAATAATTTTTTGTAATTTTACAACATAATCAAACAAGCGATTTTTTAAATCTTCATTAACAAAAAACTCAAGATCCGCAAGGCGCGCGCGCATTATTTTTTCATTATCGGCGATGATTTTTTTAATATTATTTTCGGTAATTTCGCAATCGCAAACAAATAAAAATTTTGATGAAAAATTGCCATCGAAATCTTTGCAACAAATATATTTTTGATTTGATTGTAAAGTTAAAGTTAGCGCCTCATTAGGCAATTCTAAAAACTTATTATCAATCTCTCCGACCAATATTTCTGGGCTTTCGCACAATCCAACTAACTCATCTAAAAATGCCGATTTTTCAAAATTTTCAGGTAATTTTAAATAATTTTCATGAGTAATTTTGTGAATTTTTTGGAGAATTTTTTCTTTTCTTTTATGTTGATCAACGACAATATTATTTTTTTGCAAAATATGTTCGTAATCCTTGGCGCTATTGATTAAAATTTGATTATTATTTTTATCAAAAGTTATATTTTTGGCTTGAATAAAAGCAAAATTAAAATTAATTATTTGCTCACCAAACAATGCCACAATGCCACGAATTGGCCTCACCCACTTGGCTTGATTGCAATCTTGATCAACATCATAACGCATTAATTTTTGCCAAGAATTTTGCATTTTTTGCATAATCGTTGGAAGCGATGAAGCGATTATTTCACTAGTTTTAATCGCCAATTCAGGCTTATTAAAAACATAAAAACCATCAATAATTTGCAAATCTTCTAATTTATTTTGTCCGGTTGACTTTAAAAATCCCTCTATCGCTCTAGGTTCGGAGCCTAATTTTGGACCAATCTTTTTTTGCGCATTTTGAATTTGCTCGGAATCTAAATTTTTTAAAATTAATGCCAAGCGTCGCGGAGAAATAAAGACTTTTATTGATTCCTCATCGAAATTTAAATTATTTTTAGCAAAAACTTCTTGGGCAATTTTTAAAAAATTTTCCGCCGAATTTTTTTGCATTCTAGCGGGAATTTCTTCGCTAAAAATTTCTAAAACAAAATCTGTCATGATTAAAAATTGGTTTGTTCAACACGAATAAATTTAATGTTGTTTATAAGTCCTCTATCCACGAGATCAATGGCGTCAACAACATCTTTCTCAATATGATTTTCAGTTAAAACTGCCCCAACAAAAATATCTTTATTCGATTCATTTTGTTGCTTAAAAATAACTTGTTGTGGATTAATTCGATTCGCAAAAATTTGCTCGACAACATTGCCTTTTGGTAAATTATTTTTATCAAAAGTAAAGACAATAAAATATTGTCCGAAGCGTTTTTTAATGTTGATAATATTGGTTTGCTGAAGATTAAAACCTTCGGCATTAAATAAAAAATTATTATTTCTGTTGCAAGCGATATCGACAATATCGACAACTACCGCTGAACCCGTAGGCTTGCCACCCGCCCCTCGTCCAATCATCAAATTATATTCAAAATTTGAACCCTTGGAAAGCACGGCATTGTAAGAGCCATCAATTTGTGCGATTTTTTCAGAATTTTTAATTAAAGCCGGATAAACTGATTGCTGAACCTCATCTCCTAAATTTTTATAAACCGCTAGAAGCTTGATTTTGTAGCCCAATTCGTCGGCAAGATTGATGTCATCAATCGAAATTTTATTAATTCCTTCGATGTGCGTTTGCACATAATTAGGAAGCGAAGAGCGCGCAATTGCCGACAATAAAACAATTTTATGAGCGGTGTCATTGCCTTCGACATCAAAACGCGGATCGGCTTCAGCGTAGCCAAGCTCTTGCGCCTCTTTCAAAGCGATTTTATAATCTTGTTTTTCATTTTTCATTTTCGTTAAAATGAAATTACAAGTGCCGTTTAAAATTCCATAAATTTCAGTAATTTCATTGGCAACAAAACCCTCTTTAAAGGCTTTAACTATTGGGTTGGCGCCAGCAACCGAAGCTTCAAATCCAATGCTTCCGCGATATTTTTCAACCCAAGATAAAATTTCTTTTCCATGCTCCGCAAGTAACGCTTTGTTGGCGGTAACCACTTTTTTATTATTTCTCAAACTGTCGTGAATTAATTCTTTTGCCAAGTCGTAACCACCCATCAACTCAACAACCACTTCAACATTTTCATCTTGAGCAAGATCCAAAACATTGTTATAAAATTTTATTTTCGGATCGACAAAATCTTTGTTCGAACGCGAAGCAACCGCCACAACCTCAAACGCGCAATTAGTGCGAAGGGTGAGTAAATCTTTTTGATTTTGCAAAATTTCGTAAACTCCGCGTCCAACAGTTCCAAGGCCCGCGATTCCAATTTTAATTTTTTTCATGATTTATAAAAATTTTTTTAGCAAAATTAAAACTAATTTTTAAAATAGATTTAATTTAAGAACATTATTATAATCAGCCAATTATAATTTGTAGAAAAATAATTTATAGAAAAATTTCATAAAAAATAACATTTTTTTTAAAAACTTATCATGACGAAGAAAAAATTTTACCCAGACGCCAATCAAAACCTTGATTTTGCTAAGATGGAAGAAGATATTTTGAAATTTTGGCAAGAACAAAAAATTTTTGAAAAATCGGTTGAGATGCGAAATTTTTCAACAGAACTTGATGAAGATAACACTTCGCCCGTTGTAAATCCTTGCTCGCTCAAGGATCACAAAAATTGTCGTCACGAAAAAAATGAAAAAAATGAATTTGTTTTTTATGATGGCCCACCTTTTGCCAACGGTCTTCCGCACTACGGGCATCTTCTTACCGGCTTTATCAAAGATTTAGTCGCGCGTTATCAAACCATGAAAGGCAAAAAAGTTGAGCGACGATTCGGCTGGGATACGCACGGTTTACCAGTCGAAATGGAAACCGAAAAAGAACTTACCAAACAACATGGCAAGCCGATTTCGGGGCAGATTGCCATTCAAGAATTTGGAATTGAAAAATTCAATGATGCTTGTCAAAAATCGGTGATGAAATATGCCGATGATTGGGAAAATTATGTTACGCGTCAAGGGCGGTTTGTGGATTTCAAAAATAGCTACAAAACTATGGATTTGAACTACATGGAATCGGTTTTGTGGGCATTCAAAGAACTTCACAATAAAGGTTTACTTTACGAAGATTTTCGTGTCGTTCCATATTCTTGGGCGTGCCAAACTCCGCTTTCAAATTTTGAAACGCGGATGGATAACGCCTACAGGCAGAAGGCGAGTAAAACAGCGAAAGTTAAATTTTATCTTAAAGAAATTCCGAGTTTTTTACAAAAATTTTCAACAATCGATACCAAAATTGCATTGATTGCTTGGACTACAACGCCATGGACCCTACCCTCAAATTTAGCTTTGGCAATTGGTGAAAAAATTGAATATGCTTTGATTAAAAAAGATTATGAAATTTTAATTTTAGCCAAAAATTTAGTTGAAAAATTCGCCAAAGATTTGGGTGAGCATGAAGTGGTTGGAAGCGTTATGGGCAAAGAGTTGGTTGGGCTTAGTTATCAACAATTATTTCCTCACAATAATAATTTTCAAAATGAGGCGGGCGGAGTTTCGTTAAAAAATGAATCGACAAAAGTTTTCACGGTTTTGGCGGGCGATTTTGTATCAACCGAAGAAGGAACCGGAATCGTTCACATCGCTCCTGGATTTGGCGAAGATGACCAATTATTATGCAAAACCAATGGCATTCCAACCATTTGCCCCGTTGATGAAGGTGGTAAATTTAACTCTTTAATCGGCTTTGTTGGCAAAAATAATCAGGTTTACAAAATCAATGATGCAGATGCTTTGAAGCTTGATGGACGCCAAGTTTTCGACACTAATGACGACATTATAAAATATCTTAAGGACAACAAAATTCTTTTCGGTAACCCCGAACAAATCCTCCACAATTATCCGCATTGTTGGCGAACCGACACCCCGCTAATCTATAAAGCCGTGAGTTCGTGGTATGTTAAGGTTACCGCATTTAAAGATCGTATGGTCGAATTAAATCAACAAATAAATTGGATTCCAAACAATATTAAAGACGGACAATTTGGTAAATGGCTGGAAGGAGCGCGAGATTGGTCAATTACGCGCAATCGCTTCTGGGGCTGTCCCGTACCAGTTTGGAAAAGTAAGTCGGGCAAAATAAAAGTCTTCGGATCCATCGCCGAACTTGAAAAAATTTCGGGCAGAAAAATCGATAATTTGCATCGCCCTTTCATCGATGAAATTGTTTTTTTCGAAGATGGCGAAGAATTCCGTCGCGTCTCGGATGTTCTTGACTGTTGGTTTGAAAGCGGATCAATGCCATACGCGCAAGTGCATTATCCATTTGAAAATAAAGAATGGTTTGAAGATAATTTTCCCGCCGATTTTATCACCGAATATGTCGCGCAAACTCGTGGTTGGTTTTACACTTTAATGGTGTTGTCGACGGCGCTTTTTGATCGCGCGCCCTTTAAAAATGTGATTTGCCACGGCACAATTTTAGATGAAAATTCGCAAAAACTTTCCAAAAGATTGCGTAATTACGCCGATCCGTTGGAAATATTTTCAACGATTGGCTCCGACGCCATGCGTTTTTACATGATTTCGCAACCCGTCATGCGTGGACAAGAATTGCGCATCGACAAAGAAGGCAAAGCCATTCGCGACAGTTTGCGCTTATCCATAAAACCGCTCATCAATGCCTTTAATTTCTTTTGTCTTTACGCCAATGCCGACGGCATTTTTGCCAATCGCATCGACCACAAAAAAGATTTCAAAAATATTCTCGATCGTTATATTTTAGCAAAATTAAAATCCTCCGTAACCGCTATTGACAGCGCTATGCAACAATATGACACGGTGCAAGCATGCGACGAATTTAACAAATTTTTTGAGGTTTTGAATAATTGGTATATCCGCAGAAATCGTCAAAGATTTTGGAAAAGCGAAATCGACGAAGATAAACAAGACGCTTACGATGTACTTTACACAATTTTATTAACCATGTGCAAAGCCTCGGCACCACTGCTTCCATTCACTAGTGAATTTGTTTGGCGCGGATTGAAATCGATTAAAAAATAATGCTCGAATTTATTTAAATTTTAAAAAAATTAAATCACAATTCGTTTTTTAATAAATTTTTTTAATCATGCTTGATTCCACCGCTCCTTTATCAAGATTAGATTCGAAACATCTTAACGCTCAAAATGATAAAGAATTTATAATTAAATTTTTATCCGAAATGGATGATGAATTAGATTCTTTTGGCAAAATTATGCTTAAAACTAATGAAGAATTTTATAGAAGCGAAAATTGCACAATTCAGAGTGGAGCTGGTTGCGATTTTGGAACCATCGTATCCATAAAGAATTCCAGAGAGAATCTTGCCAAGGTCACTTATTTCTTTGCCTTTCAAGCATGGCTTCAAAATGGCAAAAAAGAAAATTTTCAATATGCGGAAATTGGCGCTGGAAATGGCGATTTCTCTCTCGAAATGAATTCACTGAGAGAAGAATTAAAAACATCTGAGAATGAAGATTTAAGAGCTTTTTCTCATAGTTTAAAATTTAACATATGTGATTTTGAAAAGATGCATCCAGCGCAAAAAGAAAAGCTGGGGGGATCTGAAGAATTTACTTTTCACTCGATTGATTTATCGCGCGATCAAATCCCTAAGTTTGATTTTATTTTTGGCAATGAAATTCCCGACACTCAAAGAATTGACATTATAACAATCAGAGATGGTGCTGGATATTTTGTTGGCGCAGAAAAGTCCGATAATAAAATTAAAACTGAAAAACAAATAGATGAGAACGAACTAAATAAATTAAAAGAGATTTTTAATTTGTCCGGAGAAGATGGAGTGTATCCAATTCAAACTGGAAATGTATTGTTTTTCCATAATCTAGGCAATGCCACAGATAATTATTTTATGAGCGATTATTACTGCGAAGATATTTCCGAAGATAATTATTTGAGAGTTTATTCGAAAAACATTCCCAAATCCATAAATTTATTACAATCCTATGAAAGCGATACAATTGAATATTTGAACACCTGCAAAGAGTTTGCAAATTTTTTTGACATAACTTATTCGCCCCAAATAACAAAAAAATTCTTACAAAATTTCTCTTCATTGTTTCTTTGTTTTGGATTAGATGATTCTGAGCAATGCGTTTTAAAATTATCAAAAGAAGGAAAGCCCATTGCGCCTTTAGAATTTATGGAGATTTGCTCAAAACCAAATATCCCCAAAGAGCTTTGGGATTGTGGTTATTTAAGAATCATTTCCGATATAAATACCGCACAAACTCTTGTTAAAGATAGCGATAAAAATCCCAAAAATGCGCCCTTAGTTTTTGAAACTAGAAAAAGAGATTTTAAAAATAAGTATTTATGCGACAAAAAAGTATTAAAGATTTTATTAGAAAAAAATATTATTGATGCGGATGAATATGATGAAGGTTCGAAAATAATTTTTGAACTTTTGGATAATGATAAAATTGATGAAGCTAAATTATTAATTGAGCACTCAAAAAAAATATTAATTTTGGCGCAACGCAATAACAAAAATTTACTCGAATATTCATTAGAAAAATTTCCAGAATCTTCGGATTTGCACAACTTATTAAAAGAAAAATTTGAGAAAATTAATGCTTCAAGACCAGCCCCATCTAGCATATCAACATTGGCGACGGCAATAATAGAAACTGGCGCGCATCGATCGATTTGATGCTAAAAATAAACTATATTTAGAATAATTTTTAGATAAAAATTCAAGGCAATATTTTATTTTAAAAACAGAGTAAAATTTTTAAATGTCACAAGTGGTAAATTTTTTGACTTATTGTTATTTTTATCCACTATAAAATTTATATAAATACCATTTCGATCTAGAAATGCTAAATTAAGAAGAATGTTTGCAATATAAATTTTTTAATATGAGCTTCAAATTCAACCTCGCGGAATCAATAAAAACCGTTATCTTTGGCATATTTGCTTCAATTCGTTCAAAATTTTCCATCGATGATTTTATCGCCAAAGAATTTAACGAAATTTCTTTTCGCGATTACTATAATTTATATTTAAAATCCTCCATTTCTCAAGTTGAAAAATTACGAATTTATAATTTAAAAATCATTAAATTTTTTACAATTTTGATGATAATTCTTTTGTCTTTTTTATATTATTCTCAAAAAATAAATAACAATTTTTGGGTTTTTGTTTTAATAATTTTTGCCTTATTAACATTCCTCGCAAACCATTTAAATCAAAGCTTTACGCAATTTTATAAAAAATTTTTTCTAGAAAATTTATTTAAATATTTTGGAGA
>CAIOKL010000155.1 GCA_903858915.1 uncultured Alphaproteobacteria bacterium
TTTCGAATAAATTTTTGGAAAATATTTGATGAATCTGAGTTTATAAATCACCAAGAAAATCATGATCAAATTTTATTAAAATCATTTAAAAAAATCGCCTTTAATAAAATTTTTTATCGTCACCAAAATAATAAGAATTTTATAATTCAGACTAATAATTTTTGCATTAATTCAAAAGCTATAATTGCCGTTATAGCCAAGAGCGACTTAGAGAAAACTGCTATTTATAATTTATTAAATAAGAATTATTGTCCCGCTTTTGGAAATATTGAAATTGATGATTTTGACATACAAAATATTGGACAAAATCAATTTATAAATTTTATTGATTTGATTGAAAATGAGCCGATTTTATTTGATGGAAATATTTTAGAAAATATTGCCAAAATGGCTAATAATTTTTCTCAAGAAAATATAATTAATTTTATCAAAAACTTTGCTTTTGATTGCGGAATTTTATCTTTAAAAAATAGTTATTTTACGAATGTTATTGAACTAAATTCTGATCAAAAATATTGGGTTTGCGTCCTGCGGGCGATATATCATTCACCAAAAATATTGTTCATAGAAAAATTCTATTTAAGTGAAAAATTTCTGAAATTCTTTGATTATCTTCAAGGCTATAAAAACTCTCAAAATGCAATAATTTTTATCAATAATCCGCCATTGGAATTTTTAAAAAAAACCGATTCGGTTATTATTTTTAAAAATGGCGTGGCAAATTTTATCAACACCAAAGATTTTATAAATTCCCATG
The DNA here is from genome assembly GCA_903858915.1 of uncultured Alphaproteobacteria bacterium. GTDB lineage: Bacteria > Pseudomonadota > Alphaproteobacteria > Rickettsiales > UBA1997 > CAILUF01. The sequence continues at coordinate 758 of CAIOKL010000155.1, forward strand.
AAAAACCTGCGCAATTACTCTTATAAAAACCATATTTATTTAATAATATTTGCTATTTTTTTGGCATTAATATTTTTAGCGCCGATATCCTCTGCGGTTGTCTCTGGAGGTGTTTTAAGTTACGATATTTCAAAGAAAAATATTCAGCATTTAGAAGGTGGAATAATTGAAAATATTTTTGTTAAAAATGGCGATGAAGTTAAAAAAAATCAAGAATTAATAAGATTATCATCAATAAAAAATATTGCTGATAAAAAAATTATTCAATGGAAATTATTGTCGTTAATTTTGCAAAAACAACTTTATGAATTAGAGGGTGAAGGGTTTGATAAAATTACTAATTTTAAAATCGATAATAAAATTAAATTTTTAATCAATAATTTTTCTCAAGATGAAAAAAACGAATTCACTTTTTTGCTAGCTACTTCGCAAAAATATTTAAAATCATCAATTAATAAATATATCGGGGATATAAAAATCTTTGATTACAAAAAAAATATTTTGTTAGAAAATCTCAATTCATCCTCTAAAAAGTTGGCAATAATTAGAAAACAAATTTTTATTTATAAGGATTTTGTTAACAAAAATATTCTAAATCAAAATGCGCTATTTGATTTACAAAGACAAGATCTTGAGCTGTTTGCGCAAATTATGAATTATAAAAATGAACTCAAGATTATTGATAACCAAAAAAAAAGTTTTCGCGAAGAAAATATCATAAAAATTTCTCAAAAAATTATTGAAACGGCCTTTGAAATTAATATTAATTTTGAGCAAATTAAAATTGCCAATGACATTTTTGAACGCTCAATAATATCTTCACCAATCGATGGATTTGTTGATAATTTGAAGGTTTTTTCAAGTGGAGATATTGTTGAGCCAAGTAAAAATATTTTGCAAATTGTTCCAAAAAATCCTGAGTTAATTATTGTCGCAAAAATTAAAAATATTGAAGTTGATAATATTCAAATTAATCAAAATGTTGAAATTTTTTTGAAGAATTTTTATGAAAAAAATATTCCAAAAATTTCTGGTATAATTTTTGCAATTTCAAAGGATGTAATTTTTGATGAAAATTTAAAGGATTTTTATTTTGAAATTAAGATTAAAATTGAGAATAATCTTGATTTTATAAGGCGTGAAAACCTTTCAGCTGGAATGGCTGTCGATGTATTTATTAAACAAAAGAATCGCAATATTTTTTCTTATATTTTTGCTCCAATTTATAAATCAATTTTAAAATCTTTTAAAGAATTTAATTAGGTTTTTTGATATAAATTACGCCATTAGGATTGGTAGTTTTTAAATAAAAATTTTTATTAATAAAATCACATTCTTTATATGATTTATTTCCAAAAATTATATCAAAATCAACCTTATGCTCATGATAATTCATCAAATCTGCGCATAAATTTTTTTCTCTCCAAGAAGAAAAGAAATAAAGATCTTTAGGGTATTCGTAAAAAAAGGGCATCATATGATCGGAAAAGTAAGAAGAATAGGCAACTATTTTTTTGGAATTGGTTTCCGCAATAATTGATTTTGCATAATCATTTATTTTTTTGAATTCCAAGCCAGAATTAACGCCTTCTTTGAAAAAAA
>CAIOKL010000156.1 GCA_903858915.1 uncultured Alphaproteobacteria bacterium
AATTATCAAAACCAGCAGTTCAAAAAAATATGGAATTGAAGAATTACAAAATAGTATTGTTGAAGTTTTAAATAATTTATGAAAATTATTTTAACAATTTTAATCACAAGTTTTATAATTTTTTTAGCGGGTTTGATCCTTAATTATTCAACTTACAACGGCAATAATAAAACAAAAATTAACAATGAAAAAGAACGCAAAAATTGAAAGCAAAGCCATCGTTAAAGATTTAACTCCAAATCAAATTGTTGAAGAATTAAATCGTTATATTGTCGGACAAAATGAGGCTAAAAAAGCCGTGGCGATTGCCCTTCGCAACCGTTATCGCCGTAAGCTTGTTGAATCTCCGCTTCGTGAAGAAATTATGCCCAAAAATATTTTGATGATTGGACCAACGGGAGTCGGCAAAACTGAAGTGGCGCGTCGCTTAGCCAAACTCGCCAACGCTCCTTTTATTAAAGTTGAAGCCACCAAATTTACCGAAGTCGGTTATGTTGGTCGCGATGTTGATTCCATTATTCGCGACTTACTTGATGTTGCCATCAAAAATTACAAAAATGACATGAAAAAAGAGGTTCGCGAAAAAGCCGAAAAACATGCCAAGAAAAAAATTCTAAAAATTTTAGTCGGCGAAACCGCCCTCGATGAAACTCGTGAAAAATTCTCGAAAATGCTTGATAATGGCGAGATGAACGACAAAGAAATCGAACTAGAAATTATCGATAATTCCAATAATTCCATGAATAGTTTTGATATTCCGGGTGGGCAAGTTGGCATGATTAATATTTCCGAAATGATTGGCAAAGCCATCGGTAGCGAAAGAACAAAAAAAGCGCGCATGACGGTCGAAGACGCCTTGAAAACCTTGATTGACGAAGAGTCAAACAAAATGATCGACGAAGATAAAATCATCAAAAATTCTTTAAAAGCTGTGGAAAATGACGGCATTGTTTTCATCGACGAAATTGACAAAATTTGCGCGCGCGGAAATTTAAAAGGGGGCGATGTTTCGCGCGAAGGCGTGCAACGCGATTTGCTTCCAATCGTTGAAGGCACGACAATCAGCACCAAATATGGCATCGTCAAAACCGATCATATTTTATTCATTGCGTCGGGAGCATTTCATATCGCCAAGCCTTCGGATTTATTACCCGAATTGCAAGGTCGTTTTCCCATTCGTGTTCAATTAAAATCATTAACCGAAGATGATTTATTAAGAATTTTAACCGAGCCTGAAGCCAGTCTTATCAAGCAATATACGGCTTTACTTGCAGTTGAAAATGTTGTATTAACTTTTAGCGAAGATGGCATTAAAGAGATGGCAAAAATCGCTTTCAAAGTCAATGGCGAGATTGAAAATATAGGGGCGCGCCGACTTCACACCATGATCGAAAAAATCTTAGAAGAAGTCAGTTTCGAAGCCAGCGAATTAAAAGCTGGAACCAAAATCAATATCGATTCGGCTTATGTCAACAAGCATCTCGGCGATTTATTATCAAGCAAAAATGATTTAATGAAGTTTGTGTTGTAGAATTGACAGATTGGTTATTTTTAATGAAAAATTTAAATAAATTTCATATTGACAAAAAACTCATTTCATATATGTTTTTTAAAATAAATATTTATTTATAGTTAATAATCACCAATAAAAAACTTAATTATGCAAAACACACCATTGATTGAAAAAAACATGTTCAATACTCTCGCTTTTTCTAAAAAAATGCAAAATGTCGGCATAACTCAAGCTGTCTCCGAAGAGCTAGCCTCAACACTTCTCAATATGCATGTTAATCAATTTGAAAATTTACTCACCAAGAATGAATTTTGTAAATTTGAAATTGAAATTAAAAATGAAATGGAAAATTTTGTTACCAAAAACGAATTTTCTAGATTTGAAAATGAAATTAAAAAAGAAATTGATGGCGTAAGAAAAGAAATTGGCGAAGTTAAAAGCGAAATGGAAAATTTTGTAACCAAAAAAGAATTTTATGCTGAGATGAAAAATCTGAACCTTAATCTAACCATCAAAATGGGCGTTATAATGACTACAGGTGTCGGCGCTCTTGGCTTATTAATAAAGCTATAATTTTAAAAGTCATAAGATTTTTATTCCAAATTTTCTCTTTCAATTTTTAAAAAATCGCTTATAATCACACCAGCAATCTTATCAAAAAAATTTAATTTAAATTCACAAAATGATTCTTCGTTATTCGCGCCCCGAAATGACTAAAATTTGGTCACAGGAAAATAAATATCAAATTTGGTTTGATATTGAAGTTCATGCTCTTGAAGCCCTCGAAACTCTTCAAATTGCTCCAAGTGGAACCGCCCAAAGAATTCGCGATAATTTCTTAAAAAGTGGTGGTAAATTTGATTGCGATCGCATCGACGAAATTGAAAGAACCACCAAACATGATGTCATCGCATTTTTAACGCATTTGGCGGAATTGACGGGCGAAAATTCGCGCTTTGTTCACTACGGCATGACTAGCTCCGATGTCCTCGACACTTGCCTTTCTTCGCAACTTTCGCAAGCTTGCGATTTGCTAATTTCTGATTTAGAAAAAGTTTTAGAAAGTTTAAAAAAACGCGCTTTTGAACATAAAAATACTATTTGTGTCGGGCGCTCTCACGGCATTCATGCTGAGCCTACAACCTTCGGATTAAAGCTCGCGCGATTTTACGCCGAATTTTTACGCAATCTTCAGCGCTTAAAAAATGCGAGAAAAGAAATTGCGGTTTGCGCCATATCTGGAGCGGTTGGAACGCATGCCAATGTCTCGCCAAAAGTGCAAGAATATATTGCCAAAAAATTAAATTTAACTTCAGAAACCACTTCAAGCCAAGTGATTCCGAGAGACCGCCACGCCATGTTTTTCGCGACTTTAGGCGTTATCGCTTCATCGATTGAAAATATCGCAATCGAGATTCGCCACTTACAAAGAACCGAAGTTTTAGAAGTTGAAGAATTTTTTTCTAAAGGTCAAAAAGGCAGTTCGGCGATGCCTCACAAACGCAATCCAGTTTTGAGTGAAAACCTTACGGGCTTGGCGCGCATGGTTCGCAGTGCCGTTATTCCCGCCATGGAAAATGTCGCTTTGTGGCATGAGCGCGATATTTCGCATTCTTCGGTTGAAAGAATGATCGCTCCCGACGCTTGCGTTACGCTTGATTTCGCCTTAACGCGTTTGGCAAATTTAATCGAAAATTTGACGGTTTATCCGCAAAATATGCAACGCAATCTTGAAAATTTAGGTGGCTTAGTTTTTTCACAAAGAGTGATGTTATCTTTGATTGACGAAGCGGGAATTTCACGCGAAGATGCCTACAAAATAGTGCAATCGAACGCCATGAAAATTTGGGCAAAAGAAGCCACCAGTTTTTTAGAATTACTCAAAGCTGAACCCGAAATTATGCAAAAATTAGGTGAGAAAAAACTCACTGAACTCTTTGATTTGAAATATCACACCAAACATGTTGATGATATTTTTAACGAAGTTTTCAAATAAATTTTTCTTTAATTTAATTTAAAAAATATGACAATCTCAATTTACGAAACCTCGGTTTTGACCTACATCCGCCAGCTCGAAAACTTTTCTGAAATTTTAAAAAAAGCCCAAATTCATTTAACAAATAAAAAAATTGATGAACAAGTTTTTGTTAATGCGCGTTTATTTGCCGACATGTTGCCACTTTCAAAACAAATTCAAATCGCTTGCGATTTTGCTAAATCAAGTTGCGCTCGACTCGCTTCAGTCGAGATTCCAAGCTTCCCCGACAATGAAAAAACTTTCGATGAATTTTTAGAAAGAATTACCAAAACTGTAAATTTTTTAAAAACTTTCAAAGCCGATCATTTCGCTTCAAGCGCTGAAAAGAAAATTTCTTACAGCGCTCACGGCATGGATTTTAATTTTATTGGTCGCGATTATTTGTTAAATTTCGCTTTGCCAAATTTTTATTTCCATTTCGTCACCGCTTATTCTATCCTTAGAAATCAAGGCGTTGAGATTGGTAAATCTGATTTTATCGGTAAAATATAAATTAAAAAAATGTTAAAAAAACTTTCACCACAAGAACGAAAAATTCTCATTGAAAAAGGCACCGAACCACCTTTTTCAGGAATTTATTGTGACCATTCTGCGAGCGGAATTTATGTTTGCAAACAATGCTCCTCCCCTTTATTTTCTAGCGAAAACAAATTCCATTCCCATTGTGGTTGGCCAAGTTTTGATGATGAAATTAATCAATCAGTTCAAAAAAATTTAGATGAAGATGGCGAGAGGATGGAAATCCTTTGTGTCAATTGTGGCGGGCATCTAGGTCATATTTTCTATGGCGAAAACTTCACCAAAAAAAATCAAAGATATTGCGTAAATTCGTTGAGTTTAGATTTTTTGGATGATAAAAAATCTGCTTAGAAATGCTGGTTTTTATTGATGAATCGGGCGATCCTGGATTTAAAATTAACAAGGGTTCAAGTAAGTATTTTGTAATTGTCCTGATAATTTTTGATGATGATATTGAGGCTGAAAATACTGCTCAAAAAATTAAAAATCTAAAAATAAATCTTGGTAAAAATGAGAAATTTGAATTTAAATTTAACAAATGTAACAAAGAAATTAGGTTATCATTTTTAAAATCAATTCAAAATTGTAAATTTAGAATTAGGGCAATAATTTTTGATAAAGAAAAAATTTATAGCGATCACCTAAGAGGCTCGAAAGATAGTTTTTACAATTTCGCCTTAGCTCAACTTTTAAAAAATAATGGTAATAATATTTCGAGCGCTAGAATTAGAATTGATGGTTCTGGCGATAAAAAATTTCGACAAAATTTAGAACATTATCTCAAGAAAAAAATTAACCTTGAAGGTAAAATAATTAGCAATCTGCGATTCTGTGATTCGGAGAAAAATTTATTAATTCAACTGTCGGATATGGTTGCAGGAAGCCTTAGAAGGTATTATGAAAATCAAGATAATGATTGTGAGGAGTATAGAAAAATTATAAAAAAGCGGGAAGAAAATATTTGGGAATTTAAATAATTTTTAGCGACTTGGTTTTCTATCAAAGAGAATTCTAAGAACGCACACCATACGGTAACAATTCGAAAACCAAGTCTTTGTGTAATAAATTTTTGTTTTAATTTTATAATTGTCAATATTTTTTTAAAAAAATCTTAGTTATGTTTAGGGTGATGAGTAAAATTTAGAAATAAGTTAATTTGCATTTCTAAGGCAAAAATTTAAAAATTAAAACCTTATATTAATCAAAATTTTAATCGATGTAATGGAAAAAATTAGTAATTTCTTATCGTTTAGGAAAAATTTAAATAATCCGGATTGGGTCTCGGCTTATGTTCAATTGTTTTTATTGCTTGTTACCATTGCCTCTTTATTTCTTACAAATATTAAAGAAATTTTTGTTATTAAAAATTTAAACGAAAAAAAAGTTATTCAAGAAAAAGAGTTGCGAAACTTAAAAGAACTACAAAAACAATATGTTTTAAATTTAGG
>CAIOKL010000157.1 GCA_903858915.1 uncultured Alphaproteobacteria bacterium
TATTATTTTATTTTATTTTAGCCCAAAACTCTTTTGCTCAAGAAAAAATAACCGTCTCAGGCAATGAAAGAGTTGAGGAGTCAACGATAATTCAATATTTTGAAAATTTTAAAATTGATAAAAATATACAAAAAAATATTGAAATTGTTAAAAAAAATCTTTTGGAAACGGAGCTTTTTTCTTCGGTTAAAATATTTCAAAAAAATAAAATAATCTTCGTTGAAATTGTTGAAAATCCGATAATTTATGAGACCAAATTTATCGGAAATAAAAAAATTGATGAAGAAGCTTTGCTTTCGGAAATTTCTCTAAAAAAACGCGGAGTTTTTTCGAGATCGCGCCTAGAGAGCGATATAAAGCGCATCAATGAAATTTATGTAAAAAGCGGAAGATTTTTAACGCAAATTGAGCCAAAAATTATTCCGAAAGATAAAAATCGCATTGAATTAATTTACGAAATTAACGAAGGTCCAAAAGCCAGTATCGGCGAAATTTATTTCATTGGTAATAAAGAATTTTCGGATCGCGAATTGAGCGAACAAATTTCGACAAAAAAATCGGTGTGGTGGAAATTTTTATCTTCTAGCGATATTTACGATTCGGATCGCATTGAATTTGACAAAGAAATTTTACGAAGATTCTACAATAACAGCGGTTTCGCGGATTACGCGACCATCTCCGCACTCGCGCAAATCAATCGCAATAAAGACAATTTTTTTATTACATTTTTGGTTGAAGAGGGCATTAAATACAAGATTGGCGAGATAACGATTGATAATCGCGTTGAAAAATTTGATCCGGAAGTTTTACATAAAAATATCCTATTTAAAACTGGGCAAATTTATAATGCCGAATCGATTGAAAAAACCGTTGATAAAATGGTCGAAATCATGTCGGAAAAATCTTACGCTTTTGCGAATATTGAGCCAATTTTAAAGCGCGATCGCGATAAAAAAACCATCGATATTGAATTCATAATTAACGAAACTCCAAGAATTTTTATAGATCAAATAAAGATTTTTGGCAACACTCGAACCATTGACGAAGTAATCCGTCGCGAACTTAGAATAAGAGAGGGCGATCCTTATAATGTTAACAAAATAAATCGCTCCAAACAACGCATTGAAAATTTAGGTTTTTTTGAAAAAGTCGAATTCGATACTAAAAGAATTGGCGATACTGATCGCGTTGATTTAGAAATTACCGTCAAAGAAAAAAGAACGGGCGAACTTAGTCTTGGAATAGGCTATTCAACGATAGACCGCGCCAATATTAATGCCGGAATTCGTGAAAATAATTTGTTTGGAACGGGAAGAAAAATTGGACTAAGCGTTCAAAAATCATATACCGCGTTAAGTGCCGATTTAAGCTACACAAAACCCTATTTTTTGGGAAGAGCGCTTGACGCTGGATTTGAAGTTTTTCAAATAAATTCCACCAAAAGAAATTCCAGAGTTTACGAGTCGGACAATTCTGGGATAAGGCTTAACGCCGGTTACAGCATTAGCGAATTTTTAGATCATTTAGTTTCTTATTCTTACAGCAATCAAAGAATTGGCAATATAACTTTAGGGGCTTCTTTTGCGACGCAATCTTTACAAGGAACTTACGCTTATTCCGCGGTCGAACAATCCTTAACTTTTGACAAAACCAATAATCGCCTCAATCCAAAAAAAGGATATTTTTTATCAATTTCGCAAGCCTACACCGGACTGGGTGGCAATGTTAAAAATTTAAAACACGAAGGTCGCGCCGGCTATTTCGTTCCAACTTTTAACAATGATTTTATATTAAAATTTCTAGCGCGAGGTGGCGTTATTGATGGGGTTGGCGAGGATGTTAGTATTCAAAATAATTTCTTCGTTGGTGGTAATAATTTTAGAGGATTCCAATATTGGGGAATTGGACCCAGAGTTAAACCAACCGTTGATAATTATGGTAGCGACGAAGCTTTGGGTGGAAAAATTTATTATGTCGGAACCGCCGAATTTACATTCCCACTCGGACTTCCTCGAGAATTGGGAATTAGCGGAGCTTTATTTTGCGACAATGGCGTGTTGAAATCGGTTGATAGTTCAATCAAAAATCGAACCGCCATAAATGACACCGGAAAACTGCGCTCTTCGGCTGGAGTAAGCATCTCTTGGGCATCACCCGTTGGCCCAATTCGCTTAGATTTTGCGAAAATTCTGCGCAAAGAATCATATGACAAAAGTCAAACTTTCAATTTCAATTTGGGGACAAGTTTTTAAAATAAATTTATGTTGATTTATCAACTTATTCTTGCGAAAATCAAAAAATAAATTTTCTAAAATATCCAAATTTAACCGCCTATTAAATAACATCAAAAATGATCCGCATTTTCAAATTACCAGAATATTTACAAATCAAAGTCTCTTCTTTGCAAGAACTACCAAATTTAAGCGATATTCGAAACGATATTTCTTGGGTTGATTTGCAAGACCCAACAATTTCTCAAATCAAAGAGGTTGAAGAATTTTTTGGAATAACCTTCCCGACTCGCCAACAACAAGAAGAAATCGAAACATCGTCTCGTTATCTTGAAAATTCTGGAATCATTAAAATTAACTCGACTTTCGTTAACATTGTTCCTCACACTAGCAATCTCGAAGAGCATGAAATGTCATTTATTTTAACCGAGAAAATTCTTTTTACATTGCGTTTTTTTGATAGCCGAGTTATTTCCGAAACTGTTAAAAAAATCAAACAATTTCCAATGATTTTTGCGAATGCGTCAAAAATCTTCGTTGCCATTCTCGAAGCTAGAACTGACTTCGATGCCGACTTAATGGAATCGGTCTCAAAATATGTCGCGGAAATTAGCAAAAAAATAAATTACGACAACAAACTTGATGAAAAACTTTTGTTAAAAATAAACGAAAATCAAGATTTGACGATGTCGCTAAGAGAAGCTTTGTTTGACAAACAAAGAGTTTTGTCATCACTTTTGCGCAATGAAGATTTGATGGTTGATAGCTACAACCGCTTGAGAATTATCATCAAAGATATTAATTCTTTAATCGAGCATGCCAATTTTAATTTTACCCGACTCGAATATTTACAAAATAGCTTTTTGGGCTTGTTAAATATTGAACAAAACAAGGTTATAAAAACATTTACGGTGGTTTCGTTAGTATTTATGCCTCCAACTCTTATTGCCAGCATTTATGGCATGAATTTTCATTTAATGCCCGAATTGAGCGCAGAATATGGATATCCTATCGCGCTATGTTTAATGTTTGTTTCTTCAATTATTCCTTTGGCAATTTTCAAACGCAAAAAATGGCTTTAAAAGCCATTTAATAAACGCGTAAGCTTTTGAACATCTTCTTTGGATTCGCTAATTAAATCCATAATTTTTCTTTTGTCTTGAGGATTCATCGACAAAACTTTGATACTCTCATAATCGCGCATTAGAAAATCGGGGTTAATGCCTTGAAAATCCAAGGGATTATCCGATTTAGTCTGTTTTTTTTCGTAAGTGATTGGCTGAGTTTCGTTATTTTTAATTTCTATTTGAACGCCGTCTTCTAAAAAATCATCTATAGAAATTTTTTCATTGGAATTTCCGGTGGTATTTTTTTAAATAAATCGCTAATCATGTGATAATTTTATTGATGGTTTTTATTAAAAATACATAATAATTTTACACTAAATTTTATATTTACTATTAAAAGCATAACGAACTAAAACCGAAGAAATCGCAGTTAAAGGCACCGAAAATAAAATTCCCAAAATGCCAAATATCGAGCCAAAAAAGAAAATACCAAAAATCATCCACAACGGATGAAGATTAACTTGTTTGCCGATTAAATTAGGCACCAAAAAATTAGATTCGATTACTTGACCTATCAAATAAACAATTAAAACCAAGCCTACATCATAAAGGCTTAAGCCCCATTGAAAAATTGCGATTATCAGTGCCGATGTTATGCCAATTCCATATCCGACATAAGGCACAAATGCCAATATTCCCGTGAGAACTCCAATAAAAATGCCGTGATTTAAACCTAAAAATCCCAATAAAATTCCATAATATATGGCTAGAATTAAACAAACATTCATTTGTCCGCGAATGAATCCGGACAAGGATTTGTCGATTGATGAAAAAATATTTTTTACTTGATGAGAATATTTTTCTGGAATTATGGAATCAATTTTATCTAAGATTAAATGCCAATCTTTTAACAAATAAAAAATCAAAATAGGCATAATAAAAATTATCGACAACATATTGATAAAAAATGTTGTTGAATTCACAATATTTGTAACAACTTTTCCAATTCCTCCGCCCTCAATAAAAAATTCATTATTTCTAATTAAGTCAAAAAAATCATGCTCAATTTCAATGTTAAGTTTAGCAAAAAATGCGACAATATTTGGATAAAAATTGCTAGAAAAATATTCTAGATAACTCGGCATTGAATCAACTAGGATGATGGTTTGATTGTAAAGCAAAGGGAAAATTATTGCACAAAAAACAACAAATAATATTAGAAAAATACTAACAATTGTTGAAACGGCAACGGCTCTGGAGAGTTTAAATTTTTTAGTAAAAATATTTACCGCGGGATTTAATAAATATGATATCGCTATCGACAAAATAAACGGAGTTACAAAAAAGCGAATTTTGTAAATTAGCAAAGCTATGATGACGATAAAAAATAAAAAAAATAAGAATTTATCTTTGGTTTTCATTGGGAAATGGCGTTGATTTCATAAAATCCTTGAGCTTGCTTGGTAATTTTAATGCCGACACCTCTGCAAGCTTCTTCTATCGAAACGCTTGGATTGATATAATTAACGCTAGCCTTGACTTCATCGCGAGACATTGAATTGACAATTACTTCTTGAGAAATATTAGAATTTTCAAAAATCTTTTTAAGATTTAACCAATCATCCAATGTTCTAATTTTTACATGAATATCAAGGGTGTTTTTATTGAGAACATTGTCGCTTCCGATTGAGTTATTTCCAAGATAATCGAGGGTTTTCTCGGCAACTTTAATAATTAAATCATTATATGATAGGCGATCAACATTGATAAAGCTTAGGCGGAATTGCTTTTTAAGAAGTTTGCGCAAATAAACTACTTCAACCAAAACTTTATTTTCGATTTCATCAAAATTAAAAAATAATATGTACGAAGCTTCGGAACTGTTTGCGCGCGCAATTTTTTCAAGATTTGAAAAGCTAATATTTTTAACATTTTGACCATTAACCGTCGCAACATTTTCAATAGTTACCTCGGGAATTACAAAAGTTTTTTGTAAAGAATTTTTAGTAATAATTCTATCGAGCATGACTCTCCAATCATTCTCCGACTCCCAAACCAAAGATCTGCGCTTGGCAACTTTTACGGGAATTATAACAAATTTTTCTACATATTTTTCGGATTTACTATTTCCAATAATTTCTTGCGCTTCGGATTTTGTTGACAAAATATGTTCAACAAAATCTTTAGCGAAAATAATATTGAAAGTTGCCGAATAAGTATTTCCAGAAATTTTTTCGTCAATAGTTTGTTCAGAGCGAACCATATCGGATATTTCGCTGTCGGTAACGCTGTCTGAAATGGCGATTGGCATTTTAAGGCGCATCAACAAAACCATAAAAGCATCTCTTCTGGCATTAGAAATTACAAGATTCTTTGCATCGCTTTGCTTTTTGGCGACCGCCTTAGAACTAATCGATTCAATCAGATATATGTTGGATTTGGAATCCTGCGCCACAACTGAATTAAAACTAAAAAAAGCGAAGATAATTACAGTAATAATAAATTTTAACATGCAAAACATAATTTTATTTTTAAAATATTTGTTTCAAAAATATTTGTTTAAATTATTTTTAGCAATCAAAGATTTATTATTATTATCAAATTTTACAAAATATTTTAAAAAAATGTCTTCAAATTACAAAAAATCAGGTGTTGATATCGATGCAGGAAATGAATTGATTCACAAAATAAAGCCATTCGCTAAAGCAACTTCAAGGCTTGGCGCCGATTCTGACTTGGGAGGATTTGGAGCGCTTTTTGATTTAAAAAAATGCAATTTCCGCGATCCGGTTTTGGTCTCATCAACTGATGGAGTAGGCACCAAGCTTAGAGTTGCCATCGAAACGAAAATTCACAATTCAATCGGAATTGATTTAGTCGCGATGTCGGTCAACGACTTGATAGTGCAGGGCGCGGAACCACTTTTCTTTCTCGATTATTTCGCTTGTTCAAAACTTGAAGTCGAAACTGCGACTCAAGTAATTAAAGGAATTGCTGATGGCTGTAAGCTTGCGGGTTGCGCATTAATTGGCGGAGAAACCGCCGAAATGCCCGGAATGTATCATGACGGCGATTATGATTTAGCGGGATTTGCTGTTGGCGCCGTTGAAAGAACTGAAATCTTACCAAAAACAACTTCTAAGGGCGATGTTTTGCTTGGCATTTCTTCAAGTGGCTTGCACTCAAACGGCTATTCGCTTGCGCGCTACATATTGCAACAAAATTCTTTAACTTTTTTAGATAAATTTGATGACAAAAAAACTCTTGGTGAAGAATTATTAACGCCAACTAAAATTTATGTAAAATCATGTTTGTCGGCAATTAAAACTTCAAAGGTCAAAGCCTTGGCTCACATTACGGGGGGCGGTTTAATTGAAAATTTACCGCGCGTTTTATCGCCGAATGTTGAAGCAAAAATCGATTATAATTCATGGCAAAAACCTGAAATTTTTAATTTTTTACAAAAGCTCGGAAAGGTTGAGGATCATGAGATGTACCGCACTTTTAATTGCGGAATTGGCATGGTTTTAGTAGTTGATAAAAATGATGCTTTAGAAATAAAAACTATTTTAGAAAAGCATCATGAAACGGTTTACATTATTGGAGAATTAGCATGATTGATCGCTCAAATTCTATTCATTTACAAGATTTTCCAAATGTTGATTTTATTGATTCTGAAATTCAATTAATCCACGACATGGATTTGGTTCGCTCAATTTGCTCAACCGCTTTAGCGATTCGCGATAACAAAAATTTGCGAGTACGATTACCACTTCAAAGCCTTACCATCATTGGCAAAGACGCTCAAAGAATTTTACCTTTTAGCGAAATTATTGCCGAAGAAGTTAATATAAAAGAAATCAAAATTGTTGAAGAAATTTCGCAATTTGCTGAAAATAAATTGCAAATTAATTTTAAAAAAATTGGCGCGAAATTTGGTTCAAAAATTAAAGAAATTACCAACGCAATTAAAGAAGGAAATTGGCAAAAAATTAACGATACAACCATTCAAATTGCTGGCGTGGAGTTGGTTGATGATGATTTTGAATTAAAGCTAACTACCAAAAATATTGATGAAAAAAAATTCGCAATTCTGCCTTTGCCAAGCAATGATTATTTGGTTTTGTTAACTATCGAAATCACCAAAGAACTTGAGGATGAAGGCATCGCTCGCGATATTGTGCGCGCCATTCAACAAAATCGTAAAGATGCCAATTTGGAAATTACCAATCACATTAATCTTGAAATTTTTTCTTCAAATCAACGAATTCTTGAAGTGGCTCAAGCTTTTGAGACTTACATAAAGCATCAAGTTTTGGCAGAAAATATTAAAATTTTGCAACAAAAAATTACTAATTCAACGGCGAAAATTTTTACCAATCAACTCGATGATGGTGACTTGGAAGTTTTATTGAAAATTTGTTAGAACTCGCGATTGGCTAATTCTAGATGTTGCGGAGTGCCGACATGAAAGTAATCGCCCCTCAATTCAACGCCGTCGATTCTCTCTAAAATATTATTCGAATTTACGGCGGATTGATAAAATTTTCCAACCGAAAAGCATTTTTCATGATTACCAAGCAAGACCTTTGGATTAAGGATTTGCAAGCCAACATAAACATGACTCATCGATATTTTTTGATTATTTTCCGCCTTTTTTCGATGCAATTTTTTCCCGATTAAATCGAAATCTCCAAATGATTGCGAACTGCCATCATAGCCCCAAAAATCTTCAACTTTTTTAAGTCCAAGCAAAAAATCATGAGCCTTAATATCAAAATTCTCGATTAAAAAATTTAAATCCGAAAAATTATTTTGATCACGCCACAAAACATCGCCATTTAAGGTTAGAAGAGGTTTATCAATATCAATTTTATCAAGAGCATAAATCAGTCCGCCACCAGTTTCAATCTTGTCTGATTCGCGTGAAATTACGATTTTCGAATTATTCAAAGAGCGAATATGTTTTTCGATTTCGTCGGCGAGATAATAAGCATTAATAATAATTTTTTCTAAAGAGGAAATTGCTTGTAATTTTGCCAAAATATAATCAAGAATTTTTTTATTTTTAACTTCCAAAAGTGGCTTGGGAGTTGAATCGGTGAGCGGTCGCATTCTTTCGCCTCGTCCTGCACAAAAAATAAAAGCTTGGGTAATTTTGGTCATATTTTTTAGGTTTTGTTAGGAAATAATTGTGTCGCCGTGGCTCCCCCTTCAATTTGATAAGTTAAAACTCCGCCCGATTGCGCCGTCCACAATCTTTTGTAATAGCCGTTAAGCTCAAGAAGCTCTTCGTGGCAACCGTCTTCAACTATTGCGCCGTTAGAAAAAACTAAAATTCTATCCATCATTTGCAAAGTCGAAAGTCGATGCGCAATTACTAAAGTTGTTTTGTTTTCCATCAAGCTTTTTAAACTTTCTTGAATCATATTTTCATTAACTGAATCAAGTTGGCTCGTCGCTTCATCAAGCACCAAAATTGGCGCATTTTTGAAAAAAGCGCGCGCAATGGCAATTCTTTGGCGCTGACCGCCCGAAAGCTTAATTCCTCGCTCTCCGACTTGCGAATAATAACCTTCGGGCATGGCTTCAATAAATTTATGCGCCGAAGCTTTCCGGGCTGAATTCATAACTTTTTGCAAAAGCTCCTCTTTGGTTAACTGCACTTTATTTCCGTAAGAAATATTTTCGATTAAATTTCGATGAAATAAAATTGCTTCTTGCGGAATCACGCCAATTGAGTCATGAAGCGAATCTTGCGAAATTTTAGAAATATCTTGATTATCGATTAAAATTCTACCTTCTTGAACATCATAAAATCGCAATAATAAATTTATAAAAGTTGATTTTCCACTTCCCGAGCGCCCAACCAAGCCAACCTTTTCCCCAGCTTTTATTTTAACCGATTTGTCGCTAAAAAGTGGATTGCCGTCATCGTAAGAAAATTTAACTTTTTCGAAAATTATCTGCCCCTTAGAAACCTCGAGCCTCTCCTTGCAATCCTTGACTTCGCGAACCTTATCAACAACATCTAACGCCTCTTTTATAACGCTAAATTCTTCAAGAAAATTACGAATTTGCTTCATAGAATCTTGAATAATATTGTGCAGAAAATTATTAATTCCAAAGATTAAAATAAAATCTCCAACCGTTACTTTTTGATGGGCGTAGAGCCATACCAGAAAAGCAAAGCACATGATAAAATAAAACGAAGAAATCAACCCCAAAAGTGTGTAATATTTATTCAAATAAATGCCTCTTTGCGAATAAAGATTGGCGAATTTTTTTTGAAATTTATCGACTCGATTAAGTTCAAATTTTGCGCTTGAAAATAATTTAATATTTTGAATATTGGCAAAAATATCAACGATATTTCCCATAATTCGACTTTGTTGATTGGCAACATTCATCGAAACGCGATTAGTCAGAAGCGCTGAGTGGTAAGCGATGGGAATAATAATCGCCACCCAAACAACTAATCCGATTGCGAAAATATAATTAATTGTACTTAGCGTAAAAAAGGCAAATAAAACTGCCAAAATTCCGCCAACAAAATTATATAAAAATATTTCAATAATTTTCGGGGTCGAATTAAATAAATCTCGAACCTTATTTACCAAAGATCCAGAAAAGTTATTTTGAAAAAAA
>CAIOKL010000158.1 GCA_903858915.1 uncultured Alphaproteobacteria bacterium
TTTGAGAAATAAATATTTATGGAAAAATAATTTTTAAAAGTTGCGCTAAGTCAATTATAGAGCCTTTAAGATAAAAAAAATGAAATTCGTTTCTTTTTTAACAAAAAGTTTTTGTGCTTTTCAAGCAAAAATATTTTGTTGAAATGATCAATTATAAATTTGAAATTAATCAAGTTAAAATCTTTGAAAATGCATTTGAATTTTTATAAAAAATCTTTTTCGCGCCAAGATTTACTAGGTTTGGCGCGAATTAGTTAGTTTTAAAATTCAATGCATAATTTGGTTTTAAAATATTATTGGCATGCCAAACATTCTTCGTATTTTTCAGAATTATTAGCAATTTCACTTGGTGCAGAAAAATCAATTTCGTCTTTTTCAGTTTTATTGGAAACCTTGTCGGCCCTTTGGATTGAAGTCGAGCGACAATAATATAAACTTTTCAAACCTTTTTGCCAAGCTCTGAAATGAATATCATGAAGAGATTTTTTCGAAACATCTCCCGGAATAAAAATATTCAAACTTTGCGCTTGGCAAATAAATTCTTGTCGTTCGGCCGCTAAATCAATAATCCATCTTTGGTCAATTTCTTGAGCGGTTTTAAAAACTAATTTTTCATGTTCATCAAGAAAATCAAGATGTTGCACCGAGCCTTCATTGATAGTGATTGAAGACCAAACATCTTCGCCATTTTTACCTTTTGCTTCCAAAAGTTTAACTAAATTTTTATTGCGAACATTGAATGAGCCGGTCAAAGTTTTTTGAGTAAATGAATTGGCGGCAAAAGGTTCGATTCCGGGAGAAGAATTGCCGGCGATGATTGAAATTGAAGCGGTCGGAGCGATTGCGAGTTTATTAGAAAATCTTTCCTCGATTCCGGCATCTTTGGCGTCGGGACAAGCTCCTCTTTCTTTGGCGAGAAGTTTTGAAGCGCGATCAACTCCTTGTTTAATTTGCATAAATATTTTTTTATTCCAAACTTTACTCATCGCTGATTCCATCGGTACATTTTTGCTTTGCAAAAATGAGTGAAAGCCCATCACGCCAAGTCCAACGCTTCTTTCGCGCATCGCGGAATATTTGGCTTTTGCCATACCTTCGGGAGCCTTTTCAATAAAATCTTGTAAAACATTATCCAAAAAACGCATTACATCTTCAATGATTTGTGGATTATCTTTCCATTCATCGTAATATTCTAAATTGAGCGAAGATAGACAACAAACGGCGGTGCGGTCATTGCCTAAATGATCGATGCCCGTCGGCAAAGTAATTTCGCTACATAAATTCGAAGTTTTAACTTCGAGTTTTAATTTTTGTTGATGAAGTGGAGTGGAGCGATTAACGGCATCGATGAATAAAATATAAGGTTCGCCAGTTTCAATGCGCGTTGTGAGTAATTTTATCCATATTGTACGCGCTTTTACAACGACAAGAGTGTTTCCGCTGTGAGGGCTTTTTAATTCAAAATCACCATCTTTTTCGACGGCGCGCATAAATTCATCGGTCACAACAACGCCGTGATGAAGATTTAAAGAGCGACGATTTGGATCACCGCCAGTTGGTCGGCGCAAATCAATAAATTCTTCAATTTCAGGATGATTTACGGGCAGATAAACCGCCGCAGAACCGCGACGCAAGCTTCCTTGCGAAATTGCTAAAGTTTGCGAATCCATAACTTTAATAAAAGGAATAATTCCCGAAGTTTTGCCGTTGCCACGAACGGTTTCGCCAATTGATCTTAAATTGCCCCAATAGCTTCCAATGCCACCGCCACGCGAAGCGAGAAGAACATTTTCGTTCCATAAATTAACAATGCCACTTAGAGAATCGGAAGATTCATTTAAAAAGCATGAAATTGGCAAGCCTCTTTCAGTTCCGCCATTGCTTAAAACGGGGGTCGCGGGCATGAACCATAAATTAGAAATGTAATCATAAATGCGATTGGCATGTTCTTGATTGTCCGAATAATAAGAGGCGACGCGAGCAAATAATTCTTGAAAATTTTCGTCGGGCATTAAATAGCGATCTTTCAAAACCGCTTTACCAAAATTACTAAGACGATCATCTTTTTTAAGATTAAGATTGATCTTAAAATTTTCTTTAGAGTTAGTATTTTTTTCTGAAGTTTTTGTATTTTTTTTAGGAGATTTCGGGGTGTTTTTTAAAGTATTTTGTTTTGTCATATTCTTGATTCTCAAAGCTATTAAGTTGGTATAAATGGTTTTTTAACTGAATTCTAAAAGTTGCATTTTAGGCTATATTTAGTGCGCGTTAATTAAAAATTGCACTACATATTGTTTAAAATTTAATTTCTAAAAACAAATTGTCCACAAGAATTTTTTAAATAAAAGTAAAAAATTGTTTTGCGTTTAAAATTAATGTTTTTTATTGGGTAATAATTTTTTTTGAAAAATGATTCGAGGCTTTTTTTTCTAGATTAGAAAATGTTAAAAATTGTTATTTGTTAAAATTAAATACTTTGGAAAAAATAATATTTAGGTCGCTGATTTTTTTTAAAAATTTCATATTGAGGCAAAAAATATTGCTAAAAAAATAAAAAAA
>CAIOKL010000159.1 GCA_903858915.1 uncultured Alphaproteobacteria bacterium
CATAAAATCTAATTCTACATTTAGAGAATATAAAAATTTCCAATCAATAATGTCAAAAGACAACAAAAATAGCCCTATTCATAATTTTGGTAAAAATGTTACAAAAACCGTGAATATTGACTTCATAAGATTCAAAAGAAAAGAGGGTAAAAATGTCTTCGAAAAAGCATTATTTTTCATTGCAAATTCGGTTCCGCTTGATGTAGAAATTGAGTTCACAACAACAGTTAAATCAACTAATGATTTGAATGAAACTAAGAAAAAATATGAAAAATATTTGGTTAAAATAAAATATGATTATCAACCAATTTTTAAGAATGATAAACAATCTACAATTGGATTTACCGTAACTCAATATATTTTGTATAAAGTTAGGGATATTTAAATTAAAATAATAAATTACTATAAATTTATGTTCGATAAAACAATTTTTTCAACAATATTTTTTTTAAAAAACCGCATTTCAAAGGCTGGCATTTTTTTATTAAAATCGCTCACTATTTTGATATTTTCTTTTTGCGTTTCGCTTTCTAATAGCTACTCCGCTCAACTTCCGCGCTATCTTGGAAGTGAAAAAAAATTTCGTAGTTATGTTTATAATCCAAACGAACTTTATCGTTATTTTGGTCATTACACTTATCAAGGATTTATCGAATTCGATGCCGGCGAAACCATCAATACGATCTCCATGGGAAATCCAACTTTGTGGCTTGTCGAAACCCTTGATAATCGCCTTTTTTTAAAACCAGTTGGCGAAGATAATTCCGAAACAAATATGACAGTTTTAACCAATAAACGAGTTTATCATTTTGAGCTTGTCGCCAAGGAAGCCAAGGGTTTAGGTGATAAGGATTTAATTTTCGTTGTTAAATTTTCTTATCCCGATGATAAAGATAAAAATTTGGTTGAGTTCGCTAAAACTCCACCTTCAGATGAACCTGACATGCGAGATTTATCCAGCTATAATTTCAATTATCAATATACTGGCGAAAAAATTATTGCGCCTTCGAAAGTTTTCGACGATGGCACATTCACTTACTTCCAATTCCTTTCAAAAAATTCCGAAGTTCCAGCCATTTATTCTGTTGACTCGGAAGGTTTCGAATCTCTTGTAAACTATAGAGTTGCCGGAACTTATATTGTTGTTGAAAAAGTTGCGCCTCAATACACTTTGCGCAACGGAAGCGACATCGTTTGCGTTTACAATATGGAAACTTATACCAACGGCAAGTCGCGTCAATCAAGCATTATGCCTAATGATAAAAATTTCCAACCTTCGATGCAAAATTTTGGAGGCAGTTCTTCCGACATCAATTCTTCAATGATGGGCGCGCCACAAAATTCAATGCCTCAATTTAGCGCTCCGTCAAACGCTCCGAATATGTCGATGCCGAATATGTCAAACGATCAAATGCAACAAATGATGATGCAACAAGGCGGTCAATCGCAAGGCGGAGGCGATCCAATGTCGCAACAAATGATGATGCAACAACAAGGCGGAAGCGGTGACCCGATGGCGAATTTTATGATGGAAGGGGGTAACCCTTTGATGCAAAAGAAATCAGCGCGGAGTAGGGCGCTCGGCTTGCCGTTTTAATTAAATTGAATTTTAAATTTTTAAAAATCCAAACTTTATTTTAAAAAATTATTTACTTCTTAATTTTCAAAAGCTAGTTTTTCTAAAGGAATTTTTCAATCCTGATTTTAAATCTAAAATTATTCTTTATGAAAAAATATTTAATATTATTTACCGCATTATTTTTAATAACTTCATGCTCTACTCAAAGATTTTCAGTAAATTCAAAAATGCCAATTCAAGACGCGAAATATCGTCCAGATTTTACAAAATCAAGTAATTTCTTTTTTTGGGGAATAGGTCAAGAAACGATTGTGAACTCATACGAACTTTGTAAACAACAGGGTGGAGTTTCATTCGTTGAATCTAAATTAACATTCGTGCAAGGCTTAATTACAGGAATAACCTATGGCATTTACAGCCCTAGAACCAACAACATTTATTGCAACAAAAATTAAAAAATTATTATTAATTTTAAAACACAAAACTTATGAAAAAATTTTCCTTAATTTGCTTATCTTTAATCGTTTTATTATCATCTTGTGCTAGAACTTCAAACGAAGTTGCCGTTGGATTTTATTCAAAAATAAAAGATCGCGCACCTTCTCAAAATATCGATAATTCAGTTCCGAATTCCAAAAAAGGCGAAGCTTGCGTTAAATCATATTTAGGATTATACACGGCTGGCGATTCTTCGGTTGAAAAAGCCAAAGAAGTAGCGCAAATTAAAAAAGTTACTCATATCGACAGATCTTTCGAAGGTTTTGGATTTATCTACCAAGAAGGTTGCACGATAGTTCACGGCAACTAATTTCATTAAAATTATTTACGAAAAAAGCCGGCGATATTTTTATCGTCGGTTTTTTTTATGGGGTTTTTTTAAAAATTTACATTAAAATAAAATCGTAAAAAATTAAATTCAAAAAATAAAGTTGATGACAAAAATAAATATTATTGGCGCGGGGCTTGCCGGAAGCGAGTGCGCATGGCAACTCGCCAAAAGAGGTTTTGAAGTTGAAATTTTTGAAATGCGCAATGAAAATCGCAAAACTTTCGCGCATCGCACTCAAGATTTTGCCGAATTAGTGTGTTCGAATTCACTGCGAAGCGATGAAATCACCACCGCCATCGGCTTACTTCATCAAGAAATGCGTCAACTCGATTCGCTAATAATGCGTTCGGCGGAAATTAATAAAGTACCGGCTGGATCGGCTTTGGCAGTTGATCGCGACGGCTTTTCCAAATTTATCGAAAATGAACTTTTGAACACTAAAAAAGTAAAAATTTCGCGTCAAGAAATTCAAGAATTACCAATTGATTCGAAGGAAATTTGGGTGGTCGCGACGGGTCCGCTAACCTCGGATGCTCTAAGCTCCTCAATCCTCAAACACACCGACGAAAAACATTTAGCTTTTTTTGACGCCATCGCGCCGATAATTTTTAAAGACTCGATTGATTTTTCCAAAGCATGGTTTCAATCCAGATATGACAAGGGCTCGGGCTTTGATTACATCAATTGCCCACTCGATCAAGATCAATATCAAGAATTTGTTGATGATTTGTTAAAAAGTGAAAAAACTGAATTCAAAGATTGGGAAAAAAATACGCCATATTTCAATGGCTGTTTGCCGATTGAGGAAATGGCTTCACGGGGCGTCGACACCTTGCGCTATGGACCGATGAAACCAATCGGCTTAACCAATCCGCATTTTGAAAAATCACCAATTGGCACGCCACTGCGCCAACGCAAAGAAAAAGCTTACGCCGTCGTGCAACTCCGCCAAGACAACAAACAAGCGACTTTATACAATATCGTTGGCTTTCAAACTAAAATGAAATATGGCGAACAACAACGAATTTTTCGTAAAATTCTTGGTTTGGAAAATGCTGAATTCGCTAGATTTGGCGGGATTCACCGCAATACTTTTATAAATTCTCCGCAATTACTCGACGAATTTGGTCGCTTCAAAAAATTTCCAAATATTTTTTTCGCGGGTCAGATTACGGGCGTCGAAGGCTATGTCGAATCGGCAAGCATGGGCTTAATTACCGGAATTTTTATCGCTAATCAGATCAATAATTCGACTAAAAAATTATCAAGACCATCAAATGAAACTGCCATTGGATCCTTGTTAAATCATATCGCACCTGACTCAGAGCAAATGAAAGTGACCCAGGAAAACTCATTTCAACCAATGAATATTAATTTCGGATTATTTGCGCCATTTAAAAATAATATCGCTAAAGATGATCGCAAAGAAGCCTACAGCACAAGGGCTTTGGAGCAGTTAGAAATATTTAAAATTGAAAATAATATTGTCGAATAACCAAATTTATTTTTTCGGCTTGTGCAATTTTTTCGAAAAAGTTTTTTCTTGGCGTTCGGCAAATGGATTATCGCTTTTACGGAAATAAAGACGAATTGGCGTTAAATTTAACGAAAAATATTCGCGCAAAGAATTAATTAAATAACGATGATAAGAACCCTCCAAAGGCTTCGGATGATTGGTAAAAACCGCAAAAGTTGGCGGGCGTTTTTTAATTTGCGTGGCGTATTTTAATTTAATTGCCTTGCCCTTGTAAAGCTTTGGCGAGTGCGTAGTTTCAGCGCCTTTCAACCAATCTACAAGCTTGTTAGTTTGAATATAAGTTTGCCATTGCTTGTAAGTTTCAATCGCTAAATCTAAAGTTTTTTCAACATTATATCCGCTTTTTGCCGAGACTCCAAGAATTGGCGCGCCTGAAATTTCGGGCAGTAAATTTTGAATTTGTTCGCGAACTTGACGCATAAAAATTTCTTTATCGCCACTCACTTGATCAATTTTATTGATGGCAAAAACCAGCGCGCGTCCTTCGCGCAAGACTTGTCCCGCCAAAGATAAATCTTGGTGATCAAGAAGCGAATTGGCATCGATTAATAAAATTATAACTTGGGCGAAACGCATCGCGCGATAGCTATCAATGGTCGAGAGCTTCTCAAGTTTTTGATGAATGGCACTTTTTTTGCGAATTCCCGCGGTATCGATGAAGCGAATTTTTTGATTTTTATATTCGAAATCAACCGCGATTGCATCGCGAGTAATGCCAGCTTCAGCCCCAGTTATGAAGCGCTCATTGCCTAAAATTTTATTTAAAAAACTTGATTTTCCGGCATTTGGTTTGCCGATAACGGCAATTTGAAATTGATGCTCTTTATCCTCTACATCATTTTCTAAATCATTGATTTCATCAGATTCTTCAGCGAAATTTTCATCTTCAACTGAATCTTTTTTTTCAGCGCTCAATTCCGCAAACATTTCTTCATATTTTTCAATTTCGGGAGCGATTTTATCGTATAAATCACCGAAACCTAATTTATGCTCAGCCGAAACCCCCGTAGGCTTGCCGAACCCTAATTTATAATATTCTTTGCTAAATATTTCTTCATTTAAATTTTCGCATTTATTGGCAACTAAAATTGTCGGTTTCTTTATTTTGCGCAACCAATCGGCGAAATAAAAATCGTCATTATTTAAACCCAATTTTCCATCAACCACGAACAAACATAAATCGGCGTCATCGACCGCAAATTGCGTTTGCTCGACCATTCTTTTTTCCAGCGAAGCATCGGTAATATGATGCTCTAAACCCGCAGTATCGATGGCGATGAACTCAAGTGGACCAAGCTTTCCGCGCGCTTCTTTGCGATCACGAGTAACTCCTGGAGTGTCGTCAGTGATGGCAAAATTTTTGCCAATTAATTTATTGAAAAGCGTTGATTTTCCAACATTTGGACGCCCGATTATGGCAATTCTAAACATAAATTTAATTCTTGAATGTGATTAATGCAAAGTTGATTATAAAGTTTTAATTTATTTTAACAACAACGATTTACGCCCTTCCATTTGTTATTGCGAAG
>CAIOKL010000160.1 GCA_903858915.1 uncultured Alphaproteobacteria bacterium
CAAGCGAATCGCCAACCAAAATTATATCACAATATTCGTCAATTATTTTTGCCATTGTAAAAGTGTAAGCAGTTAAGCAGATAATTTTCTCAAGACTTTTTTTCTGTAAAATATTGACAATTGAACTTGGCATTATTGATTTGGGGTTGAAGTTGTAACCGAATCTATTTGAAAGGGAGCATTTTCAATAGGCACTTCATTTTCTTGCGGCGGTAAAATTCGCGACAAATCTTCTTTTGGCTTCTGCTTTGGCGCAACACCAGAAAGACCAAGATATTGCCTTGCCTGATCCATATTTGTGCTTTGTGAGAGTGCGCTGATATTTCCTTTAAGATTAGTTGCGATATTGATTGGACTTTGTTTTTGGCGAGTTCCAGTCAGGAAAATAGCATTAAATAAAACATCAGCGCTGTTAGTTACTAAATTTACCGATCCCGAAATAATTCCATTAACTGCAGGCGCTGTAACATTGATGCGTAATTTTCCTTCTTTGCCATTAGCAACCTGAATCGTACCGTTGGCTTGTTTAAAGGTGGTTGAGCTATTTGGATTTATTAAAATTTTTTCCGGATCATTTAAGCTGGCCCGATTATTTTCCAGATCAAACATTTTTTTAACTAACTCGTTCAAACCATATCCTTCAACTGTCGGAGAATTAGCATTAAATTTTATTTCGGCACTTAGTTCTTTAGTAAATTCTTCTTTTTTACCAGCCAAAGCGGTGACACTTGCAGAAATATTAGCGATGCCGGAAACGTTATTTATGCCAATAGTATCAGATAAAAGTGGTTGCAAAGAAGCATTATTAAACTGCAAATTACCGTTAATGGTTTTGTTTATTTTAATTCCTAGCAAACCTTTGTAGGTCACTTTTCCTTCATATAAATCGCAGGAAAATTCTGAATCCTTCAGATCGCCATCTTTTAATTTTCCGACCAATTTAAAATTTTTAATCTCCAAATCATCTAGATTTAATTTATTGAAACTCAATTTTATCTTACCACTAAATCCTTCAAGCGATGGAAGTGCGTAGAATTGATCGAAGAAATTTTTATTCGATGTTTTGTTAGAATTTTTATCCGCCGGTGAACTATTTTTGCGCAAAGTCTCGTAATGAAAATTGTCCGCCGCAATGTTCATATCAAATTTTGGAATTTTATCACTAATATCGATTGCCAAACTTGCATTCATTTTAGTTTTATCCGACCTCAAATTAAGGTCAGTAATTTCAACATATCCACGGCCGAAACGTAATTTTACCGATTGATCAAGAAACTGCTCGCCCTTGTAAGACAATTTATCGAAGCGCAAATTAAGAGCGTTATTTGAAGAAATATTATTGAGCCATAAAAGTTTTTTTATCAGCAATCCTGGTGATAAATAAATATTTTGCCCTGAAGTCAGGAAATAGTCGTCAATGCTGAATTCATTAGTTTGAAAGCGGCTGGTAATATTAGAAACCTTGTCACTATTATCGATTTTTATCTCACCTAAAAATTCGCTATTACCATTGCCCAAATTGAGGTAAAAATTATTCAGCGTAACTTCATTTGGCGAAAGCAAAATGTCGGAATAAAGACTATACTCTTTGAGATTATCAAATTTTAAATTTTGCGATTCGACCTTCAGCCAATTAAAAATTTCTTTTAGACTTTTGCCATTTACGTCAAATTTTCCAACAAATTTAGGAACCTCTCCAGTATTATCCAAAGCGCCATTAACACGAAATATTCCCTCGCCTGGAACTCTAAAAATCATCGGCAAAATCAAAATTTCTC
>CAIOKL010000161.1 GCA_903858915.1 uncultured Alphaproteobacteria bacterium
TATAATATTTTAAATTTATTAATTAAAACTCTTGTTTATTATAAATAAATATTGTCAAAATAACCTTATGATTATTTTTTTAAATAAATTATTTATAAATTAAATGACGAAAGAAAATGGTAATTCGCAAGAAAAAAGTGAGGCGATTAGAGATCGTTTGAATACTTCATTGGGTTTACAGCGACAAACTACCGCGAATGAGCAAGTTCCCACTGAAAATGCTCAAACTCCGCAAGGCACTCCTTCTTCTCGAGTTAGTCCATATCGACAAGGTACTCCATACCCCTCTCCCTCATCTTCTCCTTCTTTTTCTCCTTCTCCTTCTCAATTTTTTATGAATCCCGAAGGCGTTCCAACTCCTCAAAGGTCGCGAAGCTCTTCTGGCCTTTCAAGGGCGCCCTCTCCATCTAACTCGCAGATTGCTTTCGCGATAGAAATTGAAGGAAAATTTTTTGTTCCCAAGTGATTACAGAAGATAAAATTTATTGACAAAAAATCTTTTTATTCAACTAAACTTTTGGCAAAATTTTTGGCATTAAATTCTTGTAAATCTTCAATTTTTTCACCAATCCCAATTGCAAAAATTGGCTTGGCAAAAATTTTTGAAATTGCCACGACAACCCCGCCTTTAGCGCTACCGTCAAGCTTGGTAATTATTAGTCCGTCAATGCCAACGGTTTGATTAAAAATTTCGGTTTGTATTCTTGAATTTTGTCCGATTGTGGCGTCAACAATAAGTAGATTATAATGCGGAGCCGAAACATCGATTTTCTTTAAAACGGTATTAATTTTTTTAAGTTCATCCATCAAATTTTGTTTATTTTGCAATCTTCCCGCGGTGTCAATTAATAATACATCAAAATTATTTTTTATAGCGTGATCAAGCGCTCTGTATGCAACGGAGGCGGGTTCTTCACCTTCTTTGAGTGGTAAAATAATTTCGCAATCCGCGCGCTTTGCCCAAACTTCAAGTTGCGAAGATGCGCCAGCGCGAAAAGTATCGCAAGCTGAAATTAATACTTTTTTATTTTGATTTTTGAGATTGTAAGCTATTTTTCCAATTGTGGTGGTTTTGCCGGCGCCGTTGACGCCGTTGAAGATAATTACTTGAGGTTTTTTGTCGGAATCGAGGTCAATTTTTCCTTCGCAAGGCTTTAAAATTTTTTCAATTTCATCAGCCAAAAATTCTTTAATAAATTTTTCGTCAATATTTTTTTCAAATTTTTTTTGGCGTAAATTATTGATTATTTCTCGAGCGAAATCACTTCCTAAATCGCTAGTTATGAGAATTTCTTCAAACTCTTCAAGAGTTAGGGAATCAAGCTTTTTGTGAGTAAAAATTTGTGTAATTGCTTGAGATAATTTTTGCGAACTATTTTTTAATTGATCACTAATTTTTGATTTTGAAAATAAATTGAAAAAAGACATTTTTTTAATTTTTTATTATAAATAATTTTCTGGATTTACAGCATCGCGACCTTTTCTTAATCCAAAATATAGCTGTGGAAATTTTACTTT
Source organism: uncultured Alphaproteobacteria bacterium (assembly GCA_903858915.1). Taxonomy (GTDB): domain Bacteria; phylum Pseudomonadota; class Alphaproteobacteria; order Rickettsiales; family UBA1997; genus CAILUF01. Next base: position 1,519 of record CAIOKL010000161.1, read on the forward strand.
GCCAGAATTTCCAACATTGCCAATTTTTTGACCTTTATTAATTTTTTGTCCACTGGCAACCGCCGAATTTTTAAGATGCGCGTAAGCCGAAATCCATCCGCCCGAATGTTTAACGATTACTAAATTGCCGTAACCCTTTAATTCACTTCCAACATAAGCGACGATGCCGTCTTCGGAAGCGCTTACGGTTTGACCGTCGGGAGCTTTGATATTGATGCCGTCATTGTAAAGTCCGGCACTTTTTGGTCCGAATTTTGAAATAACTTCACCGCGCACCGGCCAAGAAAATCGATTAGTTTTATTGGCGATTTTTTTGATTGAATCCTTGTCGATTGGTTTATTGATGGATAATTTTGTTTCAACAATTTCATTTTTGGTTGGGTTAATAATATTTTGAGCTGTTCGCGAAGAATCGTTCTTTTTTTCAATCTCCAAAGCCCTTACTTCAGAAGGTTTAAAGCCATATTTCTCAATTTCTTTTGAACCCTTTTTCTCGCTAAGTTCTTTGGCTTTTTCTTCGGAAGGTTTAAAGGTATTTTTGCCGTCTTTTGTTTTTGATTCTAAAGCTAATTGAGAATTTTTTTCGGATTTTTTGTTATCAATTTTTTTATCGGAAGCAATGCCCGCTTCATTTGGTTCGGATTTTTTATTTTTATCTTTAACGATTTTAATTTTATCTCCCGGATAAATCGGATAAGGAAATTTTAAATTATTAAGAGCGATAACATCGCTAACTTTCATGTCGTAAGCGCGCGAAATCGAGTAAAGAGTTTCGCCTTCGCGAGATTCGTGATAATTTGGAAAAGGAATTTTTATAGTACTTCCAGCCTTTAAAGCGTAAGGCGGTTCAAGATTATTTGTTTCAATTAAATCACGCAAAGGAACGCCATTTTTTTTGGAAATAGCGTAAAGGGTTTCGCCTTGTTGAACTATAACCGAATCTTTGGCAACTTCTTTTTCAGAAGTTGAAGTTTTTTTGTCGGATTTAACAACTTCTTTATCGGAAGTTGAAGTTTTTTTATCCGATTTAACAACTTCTTTTTCAGGAGAAATATCTTTTTTATCTGCTTTTTTTTGAACAATATTGCGATATTTTTCTTGATTAAATTGATTGTTTTTGTTGAACTTAGTGCTACTACGATTAATGATTTTAGCTGGCTCTTGCAAACATGAAGTAGAAA
>CAIOKL010000162.1 GCA_903858915.1 uncultured Alphaproteobacteria bacterium
GCGAGTCGTCTTCGAAATCAAAATGAAATTTTCAATTGAGAAAAGCGATGAAGCAATTTAAAAACAAAATCAAGAAATTGTCTTTTTGAAAAATTATTTTTAGAAATTTATACTTTGGCTCGAAACCGTTCATTATCTAAGCTTTTCTGACCCCCCACGATTCTATAAACTTAACTACCGTTAAATTCTCGGAGCCTGCTCCCCCTCAAGGGGGGAGCTACAGCCCGAAGCTTTTTCGAGCTTGTTAAAAATTGTAGGGTTGTAAGTGCGGGAGGGGGTGCGAGTATTTCCGAAAAAAATAACCTGGTACCTTTTTCTTTTTTAACTTTATTATTTTCTTGGAGAAGGAGGAAGAGACACTCTTAATGGTGGTTGCTCCCCTGCCCGAGGGGAAGAACTTGGCGAAATGTCCGAAACACCTTCTCGACCTGAAGATTTTTTGCTTTTTGCTATTTCCAAAGCTTTATCTGCTTCTTTAGCAATGCCTTCGAAAGAATTTTTTTTATCCACCATGCTCTTCATTTTTTTAAAGTCAAAACCGGCTTCCTTTAACTCATCTCTTCTGGAAAGTATCTCGCCAAGTTCAGGTTTTTCTATGTCACTTTTTTTAAGAGTTTCATATGCAACTTTGTAAGTAAGGGTTTCGCCAACCGCACCGTAAAAAAATGATTCACCCGTTTTTGGATTAAATTTTAAACTAGCTTCGGACAATCCGTTGTCACCATTATGACCATAAACTACACTTCTCATTTCATCTGTATATTTATTTACGCCACAAATATTATGCTTTCCTTCCTTATCTTTATCTCGGAACAAAGCTTCAACAACTTCTGGGTTTTTAAATAAAGAATTTTCTCCCGCCTTATCGGAAAGAAATTTTCTGATAAATTTATCGGCATCTTCCGCGGTTGTTTTCAAACCACCAGCTGCCATAGAATTACCGGCGGTATTCAAGTTCATCTCTCCGCTATATTTTTTTCCGTCATGAGAAAAAGGAGTGATGTAGCAATATCCTGCAGAAGTTTCTTTTTCGGCTTCTAGCACTCCCTTGATTCCAGTGTTTTTTGCACCCACCGGCTCAAGAACTAAATCTTTCAAAGCTTCTTCATATTTTTTGCCCGTTACCGATTCTATTACCATGCCAGCAAGTTCTGTTCCTAGATTGCCATACTTAAACTTGCCGAATTCATCTTTTGGATCTTGCTTTGAAAATTTCACCAACTCTGAACAACTAAATTGTTTAGACGGATTTTCCATTTGCGCCACTGCAATTTTTTCCTCATCCCTACTTCCTAGAGCATGAGTGTGATTCAATAAATCTCTTAAAGTTACTTGTTGATAATGTTCGGTTTTTTCAATGGTTTCAAGATAAGTGCAATCTGGGAATTTCTTTTTTAATCCATCCATAAAATGGGAAAGCGGAGTATCAATTCCTTGGGGAAAATTTTTAGCTTTATCACCGAGCTCGCGACCATTTTCAGCCGTTAATTCATTATCCCACAATTTGAGCAAGGCTGATGATGTATACATTTTAGTAACGCTACCAACCGCGATAGTGGTATCTTTATCAATCGAACCGCTAGCTGGATCTGGAGTTTTTGTGCCAGCGATAAGTGAAGATTTTATCTTGCCATCGCGATCAGTCACGACAGCTACAACTGCATTTGGAGTAATATTTGGTTGATCACAAACATGATCACGAGGGACAAGATTAACATTATCGGATAATCCTTTTATATTATTGGGAGCGGTTACGAACGGAGTAGCTTGTCCTTTAATTTTTGCAATAATCTCAGACGATATTTCGCAACCAAGAGCCGAATATTCTGCAATTATTGATGCATCGGGATTTTGATTTTCTTTTATTATTTTTTTTTGTTCTTCGCTAAGTCTTTGAAGAGATGGGGGGGGGTTGATTCATTTTTCATAAAGAATTAATTAATGTTAACAAATATTTTTTAACTTCAAAAATTTTATAATATTATGAATTTGGGAATGCAAGATTTAGTTATGTTTACTAAATTTCGTAATCAATTTGTAATTATTTTGTTTGTTTAAATTTTATTTTTAAACCCCCTCACCCTAGCCCTCTCCTAAGCAAGCGGAGAGAGGGGATAACGGCGACGATTTTTTTCAAAAAGTAAATTAAAAAAACTCTTTCCAATATTTCGTGTTGGACTAAAAAAATCGATCTAATTTCCTCTTCAATTTTGTATTTATTACAAAAAATTAATCCGTCTAATCCCCTCTCCCCACTTGTTTAGGAGAGGGCTAGGGTGAGGGGTTATTTGCGTTAAAAAATAGCCTAAACGGCTATTTTAGCAAATAACCTTACGCAAATTTAGCTTTGATTAGAATCACTTCTAAGGCGAATAAATCGCCGTATTCGTGATGATTTTATTTTTATAAATTTTATCTCCGAGTGATGATTTTTTTATTAGAAATCAGCCTTTGTTACAAAGTCTAGGTGTAGCAACTTTACTTTAAATTCATAATCACCAAGTTTTATATGCCACCTTTCTTCCATAAAATTTAACAAACTTATCCCTCTTTCCAGAATATTTTTAGCATCCCAATCGGCCTCTTTATTAACTTCATTTTCCGATAGTGATCCGTTGTAATAACCAACTCCTAAGTCATTATTTTTTTTTAATTTAAATTCATCATTTTGTAAGCTGGAGTTTTTAGATCTGGATAGCGGAAGAAGGTTTCCTAGTGAATGAGTTAAGTAGAGCTTTTCTTGCTCACTAAACTTTTCGTAACGATTTTTCCAATAACTATTATTCGAAGCGTTTTGAGGAAATATATGCTCAACAGTCACATGATCCTCTTGATATTGCTTTAATTTTTTCCAAGATAATTTTTCAGCAGATTGCTTTCCTTTTTTTTGTAGCCATTGCTCATTCTCATATAAAAAATATTTCAATCCATCCCAACGATAGAAGCCATCACGATTACCAATTTTATATTTTTCTGATATATGATTAAAAAATGATTCTGGTTTGAAGAAATAATCAACCCGCTCGTTAATTTTTTCGATTATTTTTTGAATTGTAATATTTTTCTCAAGTAATTCACGCGCATATCCAAAAAACTCAGAATCTCCTGTATTTGCTCTTTTCCGACTAAGAGAGAAAAGTACAAAATTATATCTTTCCGTCGCCCTCAATAATTTATTTATATCTTCTATACTCTGTTTTGAGACATATGCCGCTAATATTAGCGGTTTAGATGCCCCGAAGTTAAATCGGTCAAGACAATCCAGTAGCATTTCACTGGTATCATCATCGTAATCGTAGTCAGGAATTTGATAATAAGGATTATGAATATAGAACCATGGCCTAATTGATTGCTGGAGGTTGGTAATATATGCATCAATTTCTTCAATTGTGAGATATTTTTTTTCTTTATTATCACTTTTTTCTTTATTATCACGAGCTATTTTTTGAGCTGTAAATTTTTCATCAAGTAGAAAATTTATATAATCATCTCCTTTGCAACGAGTATATTTAAAATACATTATCCAATGGTTCTGCAGGAATAAATTGTCGCTGAGAGGAGCGTCAGGATTTTTGCCTAAATACTCATATATGGCTTTCCAAACACTATTGATATTATTTCGAAGATCTTCTCGTCCGCCATGCTCTCTGAATAGAGTGGAAAGGTAGATTAATCTATTTTTAAGCAACTCCAAACTAGTTAAAGGCTTGCCTCTATTGTTCATTGTTTCAAAGGTAACAAATACATCTAACTCATCACTAATTTCATACAAATTAAACTTAAATTTTTGTGTAAGTTTCTTAAAAAGAATGGCAATATCTTCTATAGCCATATCTGTTAATTTCTTCTTAAAATAATCTTTTGAACCCTGAAGATTATGCGTGTACAAAGTTTGCTGATATAAATTGCCGTGTGAATGAGTTCCGAATATCTTAGTTTTTAGGAATTCATCACTGGGATTATCTTTTTCGTATCCAAATAAAAAGCTATTACGCTGTCCATCCGTAGCTTTATACAAAATATAGCGACCCTTTATTTCCTTTAATGACTGATAATTGATTTCGGCATTCTTTGGAACTGATTCCAAAATTGCTTGTATTAAAATTATTGATGTAGTGAGTCTTTGTTGGCCATCAACCACATAAAATGGCTTATATCCTATCCCGTCGATAAGCCACTTATCTTGCTCCCATCTGCTCCAAATTTTTTCTGCAATAGGCTCTAGAGTTACAACTCCAGTATAATGCACTTTTTCCGCATCAAGCCTAATTAAATCTTCCCAAAAATCTACGAGCTGATGTTCTTGCCAAGCATATCCGCGTTGATAATCAGGAATTCTTAGTATTCGTCCCGTGAATATTTCATGTAGACTATGAAGCTTCATTTATTTTGTGATTTGATGTTATTTTAAAGATTCTTAATTCCTCACCTGAAAACAGAATCAAATTTTTCTAAAGTGTTTTTTCGGCACCACTCAGAAAATTGTGTCTAATACCCCTCTTAATCAATCGTGAAATTCGGCATTTTTAGCGAATGTTAAATTAAATAATTGATTAATCTCATATTCGCATTCTTTAAATGCGGGTATGGGATTTTTCCATCTATTTTGATGAAGATTATTGCCGATAACATAAATTGCAATATCGACGATTTTCATTGATTGAAAATGTCCGCCCGAATTAATTCTCTTAACCTCAATTTAAAATTAGGTTTCAGACACAATTTTTTATGGAGGTGTCAAATTTGAGATAAACAAAGAAATAGAAAATTGATTTTGGTCAAATTATTTAACTCAAAAAACTTGATTTAAATCAAGAGATAAGAGTCTTTTGGAAATAAATTGATCTAGATCAATTCCTCAACTCTCAAATCTTGATCTAGATCAAGAAAAATTTTTTTCGAACTTGATTTGGGTCAAGAATTAAAATTTGTTTTGATCAAAAATGTAGGCTTTCGATGTATGATTTTTTTGATTCAAATAAAGTTTTCGTTGTGAGTTTATACAACTTGATTTTAATCAATAATTTAAAGTAATTTATTGATTAAAATCAATTTTTTCGTGAGCATTTTAAGGTTTGATTTTAATCAAAAATTTGAAGCTTTTAAGGATTAATATTTTTAACTGAAAAAAAATTTGTTAATCTGATTAAATTTGTTTAGTATACCACCGACTGGCAACATTCATATTCATAGCTTCGAGTAATAAAAATTTTTTCGTATCGTGATCGCCACAAACCACCAAAATTTGTTTTGAACCCATAATTTTCGCCTCTCTTTGACATTCATCAAGAAGCTCTTTGCCAATTGTTATCCATAAATCGTCAGACTTAACGCAAAAATCATCATTTATCAAAGTTAAACCAGCATCATAAACCTCCGGAGGGGTAATTAATTTCCCCATTATAAAACCTTGCTTATCTTCATAAATCAAAGCAATAACATTTTCATTTTCCAATTCTTTCTCAAAATATTTTTTTTGCATTTCATCGGAATTTTCAGCCATTTTCCAAAAATTTTGATGCTTCTTTGAATAGGCTAATCGCTTCTGATGACTGAGCTCAACCATCCATTCTATATCTGTTTTTTTGGCTTTTCGTATCATTTTCAAAATGTTATTTAACTTCTCCTTAAATTTTTATTCTGACAAAATTAAATTAAATAATTTTATAAAAAAGATAAAAATCAAGGGAGAAAATTTCAAAAAGAATAATTGATTAAGATCAGGAAATTAAAATCTAAAATACTCATTTGATCCAAATAATAAGAGGCTCGGAGGAGCTTGATTTAAGTCAAGAACTTGATTTAAGGAATTGATTAAGATCAAGAAAGGAAATTTTAAAATCAAAACTTGATTAAGATCAAGGAATCACTAGCCGAAACTTGATTTGGATCAAGAAAAATTCTACTCGAACTTGCTTTAAGTCAAGAAATTATAATCCAAAGTACCGATTTAGATCTTGATATCCAAAGCCTCGGCGGGAATTGATACAAATCAACTCTTCAGTTTTCAAAACTTGATTTAGGTCAAAAATTTAAAATAATTTACTTGATTAAAATCAATATTTTTCGTGAGCATTTTACAATTTGATTTTGGTCAAGAATTTTAGGCTTTCGATGTATGATTTTCTTGACTAAAATCAAGTTTTTTCACGAACATTTTGTTATTTGATTTAACTCAATAAATCCCACAATTTTAAATTTTTAAAATTGATACAGGTCAATAATTTAAAATAATTTACTTGATCAAAATCAATATTTTTCGTGAGCATTTTACAATTTGATTTTGGTCAAGAATTTTAGGCTTTCGATGTATGATTTTCTTGACTAAAATCAAGTTTTTTCACGAAC
>CAIOKL010000163.1 GCA_903858915.1 uncultured Alphaproteobacteria bacterium
ACATTGCCTTTCGATTTACTCATTTTAGTTTTGTCGGAAGCCAAGCACCAACCCGAAATCATCAAATTTTTCCACGGAATCGAAATTTCGCTATTAAAATTTTCTTGCAATTGCGTTGAACCATCAGCGTTTTTTTCAAAGTTTCCGTCGGTATTTTTGACCGGATTCAAACTATGCAAATAGGCTTTGGTGATGGTATAATACGCCCAAGTGCGAATGATTTCGTGAGCCTGCGGACGCATATCGGCGGGGAATAATTTTTCGTGACGCTCTTTGTCAAAATAAATTTCATCGGAGATGCCTTTACTCGAAAGCTGTGGCGAAATTGACGAAGTCGCCCAAGTGTCCATGATATCGGTTTCGGGATATAAAAACCATAATTTACCTTTTAAATCCTTAACAATTTTTTGATTAAAATCATGCTCATTAATCCGATAATTTTTATCAGTATAAAATATTTTTTTTGCAGATTCTATTTCGCTATTATCAACCAAAGTAAAGCCCAAAGGAATATCAATTTCTGGATCAACTGGAAGTTGTGAGATATTCGCAGTAATTGATTTACTTGCTAAATGAGGATCATATGAATACTCTTCTCCCCATTTAACTTGGATAGAATCTTTGGGGTTAAAACTTTTTAAATCCCAAATCGGAAATTTCACTCCGAAAAATCTTTGGCGACTAATGCACCAATCCCATGAAAGCCCGTCAATCCATTGTTCAATGCGGACGCGCATATATTCAGGATACCAATTACACTCACTCGCCTTTCGCTTTAATTGCTCTTTTTTATCAAGAATTTTAATGAACCATTGCGGTTTACTAATAATTTCAATCGGCACGCCTGAACGCTCGGCACATTTTACGGGACGAGTGATTTTTTGTGATTTAATTAAGACTGAAGATTGATTTTGCGGATTAGAATTTAAATCAGAACTCGGTTTTAAACTACCACCAAAATCGCTTGGCGATTTTGACTCCCCCTCGGGGGGGGAGTTGTAGATCGGAGAGTTTGATAATAATTCAACAATTATTTTTTTAGCTTCTTTGATTTTTTGATTAACAATTTTTTGATAATTTTCTATAAAAATTTTTGGATTTAAAATTGATTTTTTTTCAATTAAAAAACTAGCACTGAACTCACTCATTATAGCGTAACCTTCAAATAGTTTTTTATATTCTAAATTTTCATCAATATTAATTAAATTTTTCATCGATCCATCAGAATCAATAATTTCACGCTGATCCAAGCCAAATTTTCGCCACCATTTTAAATCAGTCTCATCGCCGAAAGTGCAACACATTACAACTCCCGTGCCTTTATCAATTTGCACCGAATTATCGGCGATAATTGGCACTTTGACGCCAAAAATTGGCGTGATGGCGAAAGAGCCGGTCGCGCCCTCGCCTTCTTGGTTCAAAGGCTGGTGGATTAAATTTTTATAGCGTTCATCAGCCCCGTTAATCATGACCGCAACGCAAGCCGGCAAAAGCTCGGGGCGCGTTGTCATAATTTCGAGTGGAGAATTTTCGCCATCAATTGCAAAATTTATAAAAAACATTTCGCCTTCGACTTCTTTATCGATAATATCGGCTTGAGCTAGAGCCGTGCGGTCAGAAATGTCCCAAAAAACTGGTTGATTTTGTTTTTCGACCAAACCTTTATGAAATAAATCGACAAAAGAAGCTTGTGAAATTTTTTGCGATTCGGGCGAAATTGTTTGATATTTTTGTTCCCAATCGACCGATAAAGCGATTTCGTTAAATAAAATTTCAAATTCTTTTTCGGCTTCTTCAACTACTTCGCGACATTTGGTAACAAACGAACCACGGCCATTTTCATTTTCGTAAATTCCGGCTTTTTTGCCAATAATTTTTTCAACCAAGCGCTCGGTCGGCAAACCATTATCGTCGAAACCCATTGGATAAAAAACATCTTTGCCACTCATGCGATTGTAGCGCGCCACGAAATCGGCTTGCGTGTAAGAAAAAACATGCCCCATATGTAAAAGCCCTGAGACTGTAGGTGGCGGAGTGTCGATTACAAAAGTTTGATTTTTTGGCAAATCATTTTTCCATTGATAAATTTTTTCTTTTTGCCATTCATTGCGCCATTTATTTTCAATAATTTTGGCGTCATATTTGTCGGGTAATTTTGACATTATTCAAGCTCGATTAACTTAGTTTTATAACGGTTCATGCCGTAGAAATACATTTTATTTTCAATAATAATTGGCACATGTAAAACTTTTTTATTTAATGAAAAAGTTTTTTCAATTTTGCCGTCAAAAGGCGAAATAATAAACAATTCGCCATCCTCGCGCGAAGCGATTAATTTGTCTCCCGCCATAATAATGCCAATATAATTAAATTTGGTAGCAATTTTTTTAGGATTTTTAAAATCGGGCAATTGAATAATCCACTTTATTCCGCCGGTTTTTTTATAAACCGCCAATAATTTATTGTCGCTATTAATTACATATAAAAAGTCTCCCGCAAGCCAAAAATCAACGATCGAAGCAATTGATTTTTTCCAAATATCTTCGCCAGTTTTTAATGAAATAGCCTTCATCAAACCGCCATTTCCAATAGCGTAAACTACATTATTTTTAACCAATGGCGTGGCGTCGATATCGTTAAGAAAAAAATCGGAATTATGCGCTTGATTTGAATTTAAATCTTGCGACCACAAGCTTTCGCCGGTTTTTTTATTAATTGCGTAAACTTCGCCCGAAGAATATGAAACGATTAAAACATCGTTGTAAACTAGAGGCTGAGCGCTTCCAAAAATCGCCAAAGATTTCGAAATTCCGTAATGAATCCATTTAATTTCGCCATTTTCAACATTTAGCGCAAAAGTTTTATTGTCGCTCGAGGAAATATAAACCGATTCTCCATCGCAAATTGGCGTTGAATTAAAAACCACCGATAAATCTTTTTGCCACAAAATATCACCACTATTTTGATCCAAGGCCTTGACTTGATTGACTCCAGCCACCGCAAATAATTTATCATCACACGCTCCCAAATGCGCAACTTTGTAATTTTTTAACCACAATTTTTCAAAAACTCTTTTATGCCACAATAATTTTTTTGATTGAAGTGCGAAGGCGCTTACATCGCCCGAACTATCGATATTAAATATTTTTTGATTCAAAATTATTGGCGAATAAACAAAACTTTTGGCAAAATCTTCATAGTAAAAAATATTTTTATACCAAGTGCGCCTAAGGTTTATCTCGTTTCTTTTGTTAAAAAACCATCCGCTTTCTTTATAAGAAAAATTCTTAGAAATATTTTCAATTTGCTGATTAGTTTTGCTTGAAGAGCCAAGCCAAACTTGATTTATTTGCGCTTTTGGCAATTGAATTGGAGTATCACTTAAGGAATCGTCAACTTTTATATCGCTTACAAAATCAAGAGCCGGAAGCGCTTTACTTTTATCGTATTTTTTTTCAGAATTGCAATTTACGGAGAATAATAAAGATAATATCACCAATAATTTTTTATCGAAAATATTGGTGATATTTAAAAATTTTAAAAAATTTGAGTTTTTTGGTGACATAATTTTTTAAAAATTAGGCTATGAATTTTTTGGTTCGTAGCCTTTTTGAATAACAATTTTCATAGCGTCGGAGGCGCGATTTTTAAGATTATCTTTGACATCCGGATTTTTAGAAATCATCTCAAAAATTTGGTAAGCTTTTTCAAGATTATTTTTATTCATTTCCAAATAAGCTCTTTGTTCGGCAATGTAATAACGCAAAATTTTTGAATTATTTTCAATCGCTAGAATTTTTTCAGATAAATCACTTTTATTAATCGCATCTTCATCATTCATCAAGGTTCTGACCATCAATAAACCCGCCAATTCTTTGATATAACTATCGCAAAAACGACATTTATTTACTTCAGAATAAACATTAATTGCCTCGTTTTTTTTGCCTTCTTCGAGCAAAATTACGGCATAACGCAATGAAGCCAAAGACTTCACGCCGTTAGGCGCAGAAGGTGAATCGTAAATTTTTTTAAGATTTTGTTTGGCTTTTTCAACATCACCAACTTGTTGATCAATCATTGATTGATGAAGTATTTCAGAATATTTTTCTTGTTGGGTTTTTTTGTTAATTTTATAAGCGGTAAAAGCGATGGAAGCTGAAATTGCGCAACCTAAAATTACTAATAAGATTCTTTTATTTTTTCTGAAAATTTTAGCGATATTTTCGTTTCTAACTTCTAAATTCGCTTGTTTCAAAATATGTTTAATGTCGCTAGACATAATACTCCTTAATGAAAAATTAATTTTTTAAAACCAACTTTAGACAGCAATCTAAAGTATTTTGTAACAAATATGCAATAGTCATCGGACCAACTCCCCCCGGAACCGGAGTGATTGCCGACACAACATTTTTAACCTCTTCAAAATCAACATCTCCAACAATTTTATGTTTGCCATTTTCGGAAGCGACTCTGTTGATGCCGATATCAATAATTACCGCGTCATTTTTTACCATGTCTTTGGTAATTAAATTCGGCACTCCCGCGCCAGAAAAAATAACATCGGCTTGCAAACATTCCGATTTTAAATCTTTAGTGCTTCGATTGGCGACCGTAACGGTACAACTTTCGAGCATTAAAAGACGCGTCAGAGGTCTTCCTACAATGTTAGAAGAGCCAATCACTAAAACTTTCAATCCGGCTAAATTATCACCTTTTACGAACTTTAAAAGATGAATACAACCCATTGGGGTGCATGGAACTATTGCCTTATCAATTCCGTCAACTTCACCGATGGAAAGCTTTCCAACATTGATAACATTAAAGCCGTCAACATCTTTCATGTAATTTATTTTATGAATGACTTTTTTAGCATCGATATGTTTCGGCAAAGGCAATTGCACCAATATTCCGTGAACATTTTTATCGTTATTTAATTCTTCAATTTTCGAAATCAAATCCGCTTCGGATATATCAGCCGAAAGCTTAAATTGAATCGAATTCATGCCCACTGAGTGCGCCGATTTTTCTTTATTGCCAACATAAATTTCGCTAGCCGGATCATTGCCGACCATAATAACCGCGAGGGTTGGCGTTATATTAAATTTCTTCTTAATATCATCAACGCGAAGTGTAATATTTTTGTGCATTGACAGTGCTATTTCTTTGCCATTAATAATTTGTGCTGACATTAAAAAAAAGTTTGAAATTCATTTATATTTTTAAAAAATTAATAGCGCTTATGATTTTATTTTTTTTGATTAAATCAAGTACTAATTTATTTTTTTATTAAAAAAACTAAAAAAGTCATGATTATATATTAATTTCACTCAGGAAAGCGTGATCAAGATTATCTTTTGCGTGTTTTTGCTTCAATTCATTTGGGGTTCCGACAAAACGGATTTTTGAGTTGTGAAGCACCGCAATATTATCGCAAATTTCATCCATATCGGATAAAATATGTGAACTAAAAAAAATTGTTTTGCCTTTATTTTTATAAGCAATTAATTCTCTTTTTAGAAAAATTCTGGCTTGCGGATCAAGTCCTGACATAGGTTCATCAAGAATAACCAAATCGGCATTTGATAAAAAAACCGCCATTAAACCAAGTTTTTGAGTCATGCCTTTGGAATATTTGCTAATTTTTTGCGACAAAACTTCGTAATTAAGTTCAAGATTTTTACAAATTTCGTAAGCTTCGATTTCATTAAATTTAATTTTATAAAAACCCAACACAAAGTTTAAAAATTCAAGTCCAGTTTGATGAACCGATGGCTGAAATTTTTCAGGAAGATAGCAAACTTTTTTACGCGCTTCGGGCAGAACTCTAGAAACTCCGTAAATTTCAATTTCGCCGTGATCTTGATCAAGTAGATCTAAAATTATTTTTATTAAAGTGGTTTTTCCTTGACCATTTAAGCCAATAAAACCGAAAATTTCATTGTTCTGAACTTCAAAATTTATGTCGTCGAGAACGGTTTTAGAAAATTTTTTTGAAATTTGTGAAATTTTTAAGGGAAGCATTTTTAAAAAAATTTATTTAATCATATTATTTATTGCAAAAAGAGCGATGGTGTAACCGTGCGCGCCAAGACCAGAAATCACCCCATCGACCACAGGACTCATAAAAGAATGTTGTCGAAAATCTTCTCTTTTAAATATATTGGAAATATGTAATTCGATTTTTGGACCAGTGAAAATCTCAAGAGCATCGCGAATCGCAACTGAACTGTGCGTATACGCCGCGCAATTTATAATAATTCCGTTAAAATGTTCAACGGCACTTTGAATGGCATCAATAATTTCGCCTTCGTGATTAGTTTGCACAAAGTTAACTTCAACCTCAATTTGCTTAGCAACTTCTTGACAATCCGAGGCAATTTTGTCGAGCTTTAAATCACCATAAATTGCTTTGTTTCTAAGGTGTAAAAGGTTTAAATTTGGACCGTTAATAATCAAAATTCTTTTCATAATTTATTTATTTTTTTGCTTGATTAGAAATTTTTACGAAATAAAAAATTGTAATTGGAATTGATAAAAAATATACGCTTCCAATTATTGCTAGAGTAAGCCAAGGACGCACAATTAATCCAAAAATAATTGAACCCAAAATTAAAGAAGTTAAATAAAAATTGTTATTTTTAATGGGAATTTTTTTGATTGAAATTGTTGGCACACGGCTTGCCATCATAATCGCCAAGGTTAACAAAAAGCAAATAACTAAAATTTGATTACAATAAAAACCTTCGTCAAATTCATAATATAAAACCATCGGAAGCATTGCAAGCGCTGCTCCAACTGGCGATGGAATACCTTTGAAAAAATATTTTTCTAAAATTGGATTGGCTTTATCATCTTTTAAATCAACATTGAAACGCGCCAAGCGAATTGATGCACAAACCGCGAACATTAAAACCATCGCCCAATCGAATCCCAAAATTTCTCCATAAGAATTTACCCAAAAATATACGATAAATCCTGGTGCAACGCCGAAATTAACAAAATCAACCAACGAATCCAGTTGCGCTCCGAAGTCATTTGAGGCGTTAAAAAATCGTGCTAAACGGCCGTCAATTCCGTCTAAAAAACCAGCGAGCAATAACAATGAAGTTGCCATTAAATAATCACCAACCATTGAAAATCTAATAGCGGTTAATGTGATACAAAGACTTGAGAGAGTAACGATGTTTGGCAATAAACGAAATAAAGGAAATACCCCTTTTTTAGAGTTGCGAACTTTGTAAATTAATGAAGAAGGCATTTTTTTTGAAAAAAAATTAATTAATCTTTGCTTTAAAAACAATCAACATTTAGTCTTGCTTAAAAAATAAAATAAGCAAATTAAAAATTATTTTAAAAAAAATAATTCTCAATTTTGCTTTGCATGTTTAAATTAATTTTTCAAAATAAATGAGCAATAAAAATCTCGCAAATGCTTTGCGTTTTTTGGCAATTGATGCGGTTGAACGCGCAAATTCTGGCCATCCTGGAATGCCTATGGGAATGGCTGATGTAGCTTCGGTTTTATTCAACGAATTTCTAAAATTCAATCCAAAAAATCCACAATGGCATGATCGCGATCGCTTCATTTTATCCGCCGGACATGGCTCGATGTTGCTTTATGGCGCGCTTTATTTAAGCGGTTACGAAGATATAAAAATTGATGACATAAAAAATTTCCGCCAACTTCATTCGAAATGCGCTGGACATCCCGAATATGGTGAATTGGCGGGCATTGAAACTACAACTGGTCCGCTCGGACAAGGCGTTGCCAATGCTGTCGGCATGGCACTTTCGGCAAAAATGTTACAAGCTCGTTTTGGGAAAAAAATTTTCGATCATAAAATTTATGCTTTAGTTGGCGACGGCTGTTTGATGTTATAAAGGGAATTAGGCTGAATTACAGTGAGTAAAACCGAATTTAAAAGCTGATTAAGATTGGAAAGAGTACCATTGCAGTGACTGATTCGACTGGCACAGTTTGTTGTTTTTTAGCTTTAACTGTATGACTACCCTTGCTTCAACAGTGGACAACCTCTCTTCAGATGCGTTGACCATTTAAACGAAGTCTCCCTGTGCACATTGTCCCCAAATAACAAAACCCTTGTCACCTATTCAAAAATCGAC
>CAIOKL010000164.1 GCA_903858915.1 uncultured Alphaproteobacteria bacterium
CCGCCGAAAATAATTTATTAAGAAAATAATATTAAAATTATAAATCGTTATAAATCATGATTTGTTCTCGCAAAACTTTTCATAATATTATTTTAAACAAACTAATTATTTCTTAATTTCCTCGGCGGTTTTAGCGACCATTACCGAGTTAATCTCAAGATCTTCAATAATTATCGCACCCGCTCCAATTTTAGAGCCAGCGCCAATTAAAATTGGCCCGAGAATTTTCGCCCCCGCGCCAATAATAACATCGTCTTGAATAGTTGGATGCCTTTTAATTTTTTGCAACGATCGCCCTCCCAAAGTCACCCCTTGATAAATCGTTACATTATTGCCAATGACGGCGGTTTCGCCAATTACAACGCCAAGACCGTGATCGATAAAACAATTTTTGCCAATAAGCGCTTTTGGATGGATTTCTATTCCCGTAAAAAAGCGATTTAAATTCGCAATAAATCGTGGCAAAATCGGAATATTTAATTTATCTAAAATATGACTTAAACGATGCAAAAAAATCGCGTGAACCCCTGGATAACAAAGCATTATTTCTAAATAATTTTTTGCCGACGGATCTTTATTTTTTATGTTTTCAAGAAATTCAATTTTCATAATTTAATTTTCAATATTTTCAAATAAAACCGAAGAAATATATCTTTCGCCCCACGACGCCAAAATAAAAACAATTAATTTTCCAGCATTTTCTTTGCGTTTAGCAATTTCTAAGGCCGCGAAAGCGCTAGCGCCCGAAGAAATTCCACCCAAAATTCCTTCTTTTAGCGCAAGTTGTCTCGCAGTGCTAACCGCCTCTTCATTAGAAACTGTAAATACTTCGTCAATCAAATTTGTTTGCAAAATTGGCGGAATAAATCCCGCGCCAATTCCTTGAATTTTATGCGGACCCGCCTCGCCTCCCGATAATACTGGACTCGATTTCGGCTCAACCGCAATAACTTTAAAATTTGGATTGCGCTTTTTAAGAATTGAAGCAATGCCGGTAAGGGTTCCGCCAGTTCCGACGCCCGCAACTAAAATATCAATTTTGCCGTCGGTATCGCGCCAAATCTCTTCTGCCGTGGTTCTTTGATGTATTTCGACATTATCTTGATTAGAAAATTGTTGTAAAATAATCGAATTTTTTATTTCGCGATTAAGCTCCTCGGCCTTTGCAATCGCGCCCTTCATGCCCTTCGCGCCTTCGGTTAAAACCAATTCCGCACCATAAGCTTTAAGAACTTTGCGACGCTCTAAAGACATGGTTTCGGGCATTGTTAAAATTAAACGATAACCTTTAATTGCCGACACAAAAGCTAAAGAAATTCCAGTATTGCCCGAAGTCGGTTCAATCAAAACAGTTTTTTTTGGATCAATTAATCCTCGTTCTTCGGCCTTCAAAATCATATTAACTCCAATTCTATCTTTAACTGAATTAGTTGGATTATAATATTCTAATTTTGCCACAACTTGCGCCTCTGAAGCATTCATGCGATTGATTTGAACTAGCGGAGTATTGCCCGTTAATTCGATTAAATTTTTTGCTATTTTCATTTTTTTTTGATTTGAATTAAATTTTATAAATGGAATTTTTGTTACAGAATTATTAACATATTAAGAACGCAATTCTCTTGAAAATAATAGTTTGAAGCTGTGTTTTTTTGATTTTTAGAAAGAGAGAAAAATACATTTTTTACAAATTTTACAATTAAAAGAACGCGCGGAAATTGGTTGTGATTTAACAACAACAAGATTGAGCGCAATTTGTAAAAAAAATGTAAAAATTCATTTTATTAGTAAATTTTATAAAAAGATTTTTGATTTTATTTTCGCTTAAAAAAATAAAAATTGAAAATTATCTTTGTCAATTTTTTTTATAATAATTTTGTTGTCAAGAATTTTTTCTTTAAAATTTTATTTTCTTTCTAATCCTACTAGCTCATGGTTTTAAAGCTTGTTTTAACTAAAGTTTTATTTGCAAAATATAATTTTATTTAAGGATTTTTTTTCAAAACTTGACACTTAGTTTAACAAAAATTACAATGGCGACTTTAAAAATTTTTAACAACCATTTTTCAAATAAATAATGTCAGAATTTCGTAATGTTGCAATCATCGCCCATGTCGACCATGGAAAAACAACTCTTATCGATGCCATGCTTCACCAAAGCGGAACCTTCCGCGCCAATCAACAAGTTGAAAATCGCGTTATGGATTCAAACGCACTAGAAAAAGAGCGCGGAATTACCATTCTTGCAAAATGCACTTCTTTGATGTGGAAAGAACAAAAAATTAATGTCATCGACACGCCGGGACACGCTGATTTTGGTGGTGAAGTTGAGCGCGTTTTATCAATGGCGGACAGCACTTTGCTTTTAGTTGACTCTGCGGAAGGGGTTATGCCTCAAACTAAATTCGTACTTTCGAAAGCTTTGGCTCTAGGCTTAAAACCAATCGTTATTATCAATAAAATTGATCGCCAAGACGCCAGACCCGATGAAGTTCTTAACGAAATTTTTGATTTATTCGTTTCATTAAATGCCAATGAACAACAACTCGATTTCCCAGTTTTATATGCGGTTGGACGCGATGGTTGGTGTGTTCGCGATATGGATAAAGATGAACGAAAAGATTTATCACCGCTTTTTGATTTAATTGTTGAGCATGTCAATCCGCCACAGTTTGATAGCGAAGCTCCATTCACAATGCTTGCGACCCTTCTTGATCATAGCCCTTATTTCGGCAGAATGTTAACCGGCAGAATTTATTCAGGCAAAGCCAAAAACTTAATGAATTTCAAAGCCATAAATTTAAAAGGCGAAATTGTTGAATCAGGTCGCTTAACAAAACTTCATGTGTTCCGTGGCGTTGATAAAGTTCCTGTCGAAGAGGCTAACGCTGGCGACATCGTTTCCATTGCCGGACTTGAAAAAGCTTCGGTTTCCGATACTTTATGCGATATTTCGGTTGTCGAGCCAATCAAATCAACTCCAATCGATCCGCCAACTATGGCGATAACCATTGGCGTTAACGATTCTCCGCTCGCTGGAACTGAAGGCTCTAAAGTTACATCACGCATGATTCGCGATCGTCTTTTTGCGGAAGCTGAAACCAATGTTGCCATCAAAGTAAAAGAATCTGATGCCAAAGACGCTTTCGAAGTTGGTGGTCGTGGCGAATTACAACTCGGCGTTTTAATCGAAAATATGCGTCGCGAAGGCTTCGAAGTTTCGGTTTCGCGTCCTCGCGTCTTATTTAAAAAAGATAAAACTGGCAATATGCTAGAGCCAATTGAGGAAGTTGTTGTTGATGTTGATGATAATTTTAGTGGCGTTGTTGTTGAAAAACTTTCTTCGCGCAAAGGCGAAATGATTGAAATGAAACCATCTTCGGGTGGCAAAACTCGCCTAGTATTTTATGTTCCTTCACGCGGTTTAATTGGCTATCAAAGTGAATTCTTAACCGACACCAAAGGAACAGGAGTTTTGAATCGTATTTTCCATAATTATGTCGCTTATAAAGGCGAAATGAAAAGATCGAAAAATGGCGCCTTAATTGCAACTGACGCTGGTGAAGCGGTGGCATATTCGCTCTGGAATTTACAAGATCGCGGAACTATGTTCGTAAAACCTCAACAAAAAGTTTACGCTGGAATGATCATCGGTGAGAACTCTAAACAAGGCGATCTTGAAGTTAATGTTTTAAAAGGAAAACAACTTACTAACATTCGCGCCTCTGGAACTGACGAAGCAATTCGTCTTACTCCGCCAAGAATTTTAACACTTGAAGACATGATAACTTATGTTGGAGATGATGAACTGGTTGAAGTAACTCCGAAATCACTAAGATTGAGAAAAAAATTACTTGATCCAAATGATCGTAAAAGAATGGGGAGAGGAAAAGAAGAAAGATTTGACTTTATTGAAGAATAAATTTATAAAAATTTTATAAATTTATTCAGAAATATTTTTTATTTTAAATAAAACGCTTGATTAA
>CAIOKL010000165.1 GCA_903858915.1 uncultured Alphaproteobacteria bacterium
AATATTTATTTTAATTAATATTAACAATGAAAACCTTAATTGTTAAATACCTACCCAGCGGAGAAGCCTCTAACACCAAAAAGCTCTTGGATATTTTCTTATCTAAAATAGAAAATTACCCAACAGAAACCGTAGATCTTTTGAATATTGAAGTTCCAATTTTTAACGAATTGAGCATAAAATCTTATTACAAAAGAAATTACAATAATCAAACTCTTGATGCTTCGGAAGCAAAATCTTTGGAAAAAAATGATAATCTTATAAAGCAATTAAAATCAGCTTCAAACATCGTTTTAGCATGTCCAATGCATAATTTTGGATACCCCGCCCTAATGAAAGCTTATATTGATGCTACAGCATTTTTTAACGAGACATTTTCTTATGAGAAAAAAATGATGTCTGGCAAAAAAATCCTCACAATATTTTCATCGGGCGGAGAATATTCAAACGAAACTTTTAATTTTGATTATCCCAACTGGAATTCAATCGCCCTAACCGCTCATGCCACCTTTAATTTCATGGGTTTCGACGAAGTCAAAACAATCGGCACAAGCCTTAGAGGCGAAGAAAACACCATTAAAAACTTACCGAAAATTTCAAACGAAATCACGGATATTGTTAATAAATGGTACAAGTAATTTATTAAAAATTTATGAAAATTGTTTAATTATTTTTTATCAGTTTTTTTCGTTGAAGAGTTAGCTACTTCTTTAACTTTTTCTTGAATTAATTTTTCAAGAGCTTTTTTTATAAAATAGCTTTTTGATCTTTCTTCAGATTCGCACAATTTGATGAGTGACTTTTCGAGTTCGGCTGGTATTTGAGCAGAAATAGTAACGACTTTAGTTTCTTTCATAACAATAAATAATTTTTAGGTTAATAAAATTCTCAATAAACATTAGAAGTTTATTTAAAATTTTATTCATCTTTTTAATAAAAACAAAAAATAAACTTTTTATTTGTGATTCATAATAAGAAAAACAACATATTTTTTTTAACAAAAAAAGAATTAATTTTAGAACTTGTTAGCCTAGGATTTAAAAGGTTTGTCGCCTCCCAAATATGGGGCTGGATTTATGCAAAAGGTGTGGTAGATTTTTCTAAAATGTCCAATGTTTCAAAAAACAACATCGATGTTTTAAATCACAATTTTTTGTTCGAAAGATTGACAACTATTAATCTAACTCGGTCTTTTGACAATACAATCAAATTCTTAGTAAGACTTCAAGATAATCGCGAAGTCGAGTCCGTCTATATCCCCGAAGAAGATCGCGCAACTTTATGCATCTCCTCTCAAGTTGGTTGCACTTTGTCTTGTAAATTTTGCCACACGGGAACACAAACCTTGGTGCGCAACTTAGAGGCTCATGAAATAGTCGCCCAAATAATTTTAACGAAAGATTTAATTAATGATTGGGATTCTAAAAATCGCAAGCTCACCAATATAGTATTTATGGGCATGGGCGAGCCTTTTTTTAATTATGAAAATGTTGCCAAAGCTTTAGAAATTATTTGCGATCCCGAAGGATTAAACTTTTCAAAAAGAAGAATAACCATTTCAACTTCTGGTTTAGTTCCCGAAATTTTGCGTTGCTCGCAAGAGTTAAAAGTAAATTTAGCCATATCCCTTCACGGAACAAATGACAAGCTTAGAACCGATATAATGGCGATTAACAAAAAATATCCATTACATGATTTATTGAGTGCCTGCAAAACTTATAATCAAGAAAATCCGCAACAAAAAATTACTTTTGAATATGTGATGTTGCGCGATGTCAACGACAAGGATGAACATGCTTACGAACTGGTGAAGCTCATTAAAAAATATAATTTAAATTGCAAAGTCAATCTGATTCCGTTCAACAAATGGAATGGTTGCGAATACGACACCTCCAACATTACCCAAACCAAAAAATTTCAAGAAATTTTAAAAAAACACGATCTAATCGCAACGATTCGCAAAACTCGTGGCGATGATGTTCTCGCAGCGTGCGGGCAACTAAAATCAGCCTCGGAAAGGGTTAAAAAATCTTCGCTGAAAGAATAGTTTTTTAAAATTTTCAGGAGCAACAAAGAAAAAAGTGGAAAACGAAATTAAAGATTTTAATTCTCTCGATTTATAAACTTTAACCTCCGAAAGTATTCGCGCCATAGCTCTAAACTTGAGTGAAAAAAGGTATCAGGTTCCTTTTAATCTTGAAGACTTACAAACAAAAAGAAAAAGGTACCGGGTTACTTTTATTTTTTCCAATTTAAAAATACTCGTCAAGCTTACAGGGTCATCACTCTCCCCTTGCGGGAGAGTCGCAGAGCCAACTTGTTGGCGATGCGGGTCCCCGGCGCGAGTTCTTTTTGAAGAAAAGAACGAAGCGTTGACCAGCAAAAAAAATTTCAAAAAGACGATTCCTTGATTTTAAATTTAATCCACAAATTTATAAATTTTCTTAACAATAATCAATGATTTTTTAGTTTATTCTTGTGATTTTTTGATTAACTTTTTACGAAAAATCGGAATATTTTTTAGTTTAAAAGTAAAATCAAGAAATCACCTTTTTTGGAATTTTTTTGTTGCAATTTTTACGATAATCTCAAGCCATTTGATGCTCTAACTTTCTGACCCCCCACGGCTAAAAGTTTTAACTACCGTTAAATCCTTCTCGCCCCTCTTCGCTAAAAATAGCCGTTTATGCTATTTTTTTAACTCGAGAAACCCCTCACCCTAACCCTCTCCCCACTTGTGGGGAGAGGGGATGAAGGCGATAATTTTTTCAAAAAATAAATTAAAAAACTCTCTCAAATAATTAAAAAACTTCTACAATATTTTCGTTTTTAACTAAAAAATAATCGATCTAATTTCTACTCCGGTTATTTATTTATCACAAAAAAGTAATCCATCGAATCCCCTCTCCCCGCTTGCGGGGAGAGGTTTAGGGTGAGGGG
>CAIOKL010000166.1 GCA_903858915.1 uncultured Alphaproteobacteria bacterium
CTGGGATTGCTTCGCTTCGCTCATTATCCCGTTATTCGCTAAAAATAGCCGTTTAGGCTATTTTTTTAACGCGAATAACCTAAAAATAGCCGTTTAGGCTATTTTTTAAACGCGAATAACCTATTTTTTTAACGCGAAGAACCTGCAAGGGGAGAGTGATTACACCGAAAGCGTTGTGAGTATTTTCGTAAAGTCTAAGGTTGTAAGTCCTGCAAGGGGAAAGCTATAGCCTGAAGTTTTTTTTAAGATTGTATTAAATCTTTCTATTTAAACCTATTTATCTTATCACGAAATCATCAAACAAACTGGGCAGTGGTCCGAGGCTTTTTCTTGGTCGCGAACATTTTTATCTTCGATGTCGCAATCGATAATTTTATCGGCGCAATTTGGCGAGATTAACAAATAATCAATTCTTGCGCCTTTGTTTTGCGTATAAGAATTGCCACGATAATCCCACCAACTGAAGGCTTGATTATGCGAATATTTGGCGCGATAAGAATCGATCAAGCCAATATTCAAAAGCTCGCGAAATTTTTGTCTTTCTTGCGGATGAAATAAAATTTGTCCAGCGAATTTTTGTGGGTCAAAAATGTCAATTGTTTCACATGCAACATTGTAATCGCCACCAAAAATTTGCATTTCATCATAATTTGAAATATTAGAAATATGGTTGCGAAGTCGATTAAGAAACTTTATTTTGTAAATAAATTTTTTGGAATCCTCTAATTTTTCACCTTCCGCCAAATCTCCGCCACCATTTGGGACATAAACCGAGGCAACGCGAAGCGCGCCACTCTTAAAAGAAATCACCGCTTCGATATAACGAGCTTGCAAATCTTCACCGCCATCAATTCCAGAATTTGCTTCTAAATCGGGCAAGCCTTTAACCACATCTTCAATTTTATATTTTGATAAAATGGCGACGCCGTTATAAGTTTTCTGCCCGTAAACCGCCGAATTATAGCCCGCATCAAGCAAAGCTTCAAATGGAAAAGCGCCTTCTTCACATTTTAATTCTTGCAAACAAACAATATCGGGATTGGAAAATTTTAGCCATTCGAGAAGTCTCGGAAGCCTTGCCTTTACTGAATTTACATTGAATGTTGCAATTTTAATCATATTATTTGTGGCGTTATTTTTATAAAATTTTAGAATTTTTAAAGTTCAATTTGCGCGAAAGCAATTTTTAAATCGGCGATTAAATCGTCAGGATTTTCAATGCCAATTGACAAACGAATCAAGCCTTCGGAAATTTCAAATTTGTCACGCAATTCTTCGCTTAAGCCTGAATGCGTAGTCGAAGCGGGATGGCAAACCAAAGATTCGGTTCCGCCCAAACTAACCGCTGATTTAAAAATTTTCAAAGAATTAATAAATTTAAAAGCATTTTTGCGCCCGCCATTAATCATAAAAGCAAAAGTGCTTCCGTAGCCCAAACATTGATTTTTAAAGGTTTCTTGATAGTTTTTTTCGAGCAAATATTTGGAATGATAAATTTTAATTTGTGGAAAATTTTGCTTAAGCCAATCAGCGATTTTTTCCGCCGATTCTGTGGCGCGAGTCATTCTCAAATATAAAGTTTCCAAAGAGCGACCAATCATCCACGAAGAATGCGGATCGAGATGCGAACCAAATGCAATGCGAGCGGAGCGAATTTTTTCCATCAAAGATTTTTTACCAACCACGGCTCCAGCTACTAAATCACTATGTCCGCCGATATATTTGGTGAGCGAATAGCACACCAAATCAACGCCGTGAAGGAGAGGTTTTTGAAAAACTGGTCCGAGCAAAGTGTTGTCGCAAATAATTGGAATTTCACAATTATTTTCGCGATTAAAATTATCGACCGCTTTTCTTACTTTAGAAAAATCGACCAAAGCGTTGGTGGGATTGCCCGGAGTTTCGATAAAAACAGCGCCGATGCGTCCAATTTTTTTGCCCTCTTCGAGAGTTTGAGAAATTTTTTCATAATCCAAACCGCAAGTAAAATCTAAAGAATTTATGCCCCAATTTTTTAAGCCATTGCGAATTAATCCTTCGGTTCCGCCGTAAAGTGGCGAAGAATGAATTACGACATCATTAGGTTTTAATAGTGCCAGAAAGGTTGTGCTGATTGCCGCCATGCCACTTGAAAAAACCGCACAAGAATCGCCATTTTCGAGTAAGGCAATGCGATCTTCAACGATTTCTAAATTCGGATGATTGATGCGACTATAAATTAATCCGCCGACGGAAGATTGCGGGGCGGGTTTTTTGCCGGTTGCCACTTCAAAAAAATCGGCACCATCTTCGGCGCTTTTGAAAGCGAAGGTTGAAGTTAAGAAAACTGGTGGCTTAACTGAGCCTTCCGACATAAATGGGTCATAGCCGTAAGACATCATTTGCGTTTCTAAACTTAAGGTGTGTTCACCGATTTTAGTTTTTTTATAAGAAGTTTTGTTCATTTTTGTTATGGAATTTTATTTTTTTTATTGAATATTTAAAAATGTTAATTTGCATGACACAACAAGTAAACTTAAAATTATGAATGAATTAAATTTTCAGGATATTTTATTAGCGGAAAATAGAATTAAAAATTATATAAAAAATACAGCAATTATTTCAAATAAAAAAATTGATGAACTTTTAGGTGCAGAAATATTTTTTAAAATGGATAACCGCCAAGAAACCAATTCTTTCAAAGCTCGCGGAGCTTTTAATGCGGTTTTAGCTTTTAAAGAAAAACATGGATTTTTTCCACAAAAAATTGTGGCACAAAGTTCGGGAAATCATGCGCAAGCCGTGGCTTTCGTTGGTAAAAAATTTAATATTCCCGTCATAATTTATATGGCAAAAATAACTTCGCCAATCAAAGTTGAGGCTACTCGCAAGCTTGATGCCGAAGTTATATTATGCGAAAAACGAAGCGAAGCTAATCGCTTAGCCGAAGAAAAACAACAAGAAGGCTATTTTTTTATTCATCCTTCCGATAATGATGATGTGATTGCGGGGCAAGGCACTTGTGTTTTAGAGGCGGTTAAGGAAATTGGCGAAGTGTCGGCGATATTTGCTCCTTGCGGTGGTGGCGGTTTACTTTCGGGTTGCCTAATTGCCAAAAATGGCATCTCGCCACAAGCTCAAGTTTTTGGTTGCGAACCCTTAAACGCCAACGATGCCTCGCGATCAGTTTTAGAAAATAAAATTGTTGGCTTTGAAGAATCTCCGTTAACGATTGCCGATGGAGCTAGAACTTTAAAGGTCGCGCCACGATGTTTTAATTATTTAAAAAAACTTAACGGCATTTTAGAAATTAGCGAAGAAGAAATTATTTTTTGGCAAAAAAAATTAGAGCAAGAGTTACAAGAAAAAATCGAACCGACTTCAGCCCTTTCAATTGCTGGTTGCGCGCAATATATTAAAAATAATCCGCAAACAAAAAATCAAAAATTTTTAGCAATAATTTCGGGCGGAAATTTATAAAAATAAAATATTTACAACTTTAAGTTGAAAATATTTTTGAATTGGAATTTACTAAATTTATATTTTAGCAAACTCTCCAAAAAATAAATTATGAAAAAAAACAATCCCATAAAACAACATTTGGTCGAAGCGGATGAAAAATATTTCGAACATTTTTCTTTTGCATTTAAAAGCGGAACCCACCTTCTGGGAGTAAGTTTAGCATTAATTACGCATTCAATTTTGCCATGTTTTTTTGCCACCACTGCAAGTCGCAATGTTAGAAAAATTAATGAGAAATTTCAGAATCGCGTTGAAGAGAAAAAAATTCGCAAATCACAAATTAATTAATTAAAAATATCATGAAAAAAGTTGCGATTGTTGGATTCGGATTTTGTGGAATAATGGTTTTCGGAAATATTTTAAAAAAAATTTCTGCACAAAAATCTTCAACAAAAATTAAATTTATAATTTTTGAAAAAGATGGAGAAGATGCTTTGGGAGCTGGTTTTAGCGATTTCAATGATAATTATATTTTAAATGTTCCTGCCAAAAAAATGAGTCCATTTGAAGATGGTGCGGATGATTTTTTGGATTTTTTAAAAGAAAATCATCCGACAATTTATGATAAAAATGGTGCCGATGGCTTCGTTTCGCGCAATGTTTACGGTCAATATTTAAAAAAACTTCGCGATAATTTTTTTCAACTCGCCGATGATTTAAAAATTAATTATGAATTT
Organism: uncultured Alphaproteobacteria bacterium; assembly: GCA_903858915.1. GTDB lineage: Bacteria > Pseudomonadota > Alphaproteobacteria > Rickettsiales > UBA1997 > CAILUF01. The sequence continues at coordinate 4,179 of CAIOKL010000166.1, forward strand.
ATTGCGCAAAAAGTTATTGATATTGAAGAGGGTTTTAAAATTATCACTGATGTTGATATTGTTGAAGCCGATGAGGTTGTTATATCTTCAAGTTTTGCGCAAACACAATTAAATTATTACGACAATGATGAAAAATTAATTTCGCCATTATGGTCAAAAAATTCTAAAAATTTTCATCAAAAAAATAATTTTAATGTCGATGATAGAATTTGTATAATCGGCACCGGACTAAGTGCGGTCGATGTTTTGGTTGGTCTTAATGCTAAAAATTTTTCTGGAAAAATTTATGCAATTTCGCGTAGAGGAAATTTTCCAAAACCGCATTTTTTGCAACAAAATATTATTTCAAATCAAACTCCAATAAATTTTATTGATGTCAATGATGCCAAGGCGGGAGTGGTTAATATTTTGTTTAAGAGCGGAAA
>CAIOKL010000167.1 GCA_903858915.1 uncultured Alphaproteobacteria bacterium
TAAATCGCAAATCGATGATTTGCGCATTAATTTTCTTGGCAAAAAATCAGCGTTGAATGATTTATTTGCTCAATTAAAAAATTTAACGGCGGAAGAAAAAAAAGCTTTCGGTGCTAAAATTAACGATGCGCGAAATTTTATTTCGCAAAAAATTGAAGATAAAAAAAATCATTTTGAAAATCTTGAATTAAATCAAAAATTAAGTGGCGAAAAAATTGATATTTCAGCGCCGGTGCGCCTAGAAAATCAAGGCTCGATTCATCCAATTAATAAAGTAATGTTTGAAATCGAGCAAATTTTTTCACGGCTTGGATTTGAATTTGCAAATGGTCCCGAAATCGAAGATGATTTTCATAATTTTACGGCTTTAAATATGCCGAAAGACCACCCAGCGCGCCAAATGCAAGATACTTTTTATTTGCAAGATTCAGAATTATTATTGCGAACACACACTTCCAACACCCAAATCCGTAAGATGCTCGGCACTAAGCCTCCGCTTAAAGTTTGTGCTTTGGGACGAGTTTTTCGTCGCGATTCAGATCAAACTCATACGCCGATGTTCCATCAATTTGAAGGCTTCGTCGTTGATAAAAAAGTTAATATGGGTCATTTAAAAGCCACTTTAGAAAATTTTTTAGAAGAATTTTTTGAAATAAAAAATTTAGAATTACGCTTCCGTCCAAGCTTCTTCCCATTTACAGAGCCTTCGGCGGAAGTCGATATCAATTATTCAATTGAAAATGGCAAAATCAAAATTGGAAAAGGCAATAAATTTATGGAAATTTTAGGTTGCGGAATGATTAATCGCATCGTTTTGCAAAATTGCCAAATCAATCCCGATGAGTTTCAAGGCTTTGCTTTTGGCATTGGCATTGAGCGTCTCGCCATGCTTAAATACGGCATCACCGACCTCAGAATGTTTTTTGAAAATGATGTAAGATTTTTACAACATTTTAGTTTTAAAACCAAAGAATTTTAATTAAATATGACTGAAAAATTTGATAAATCAAACTTGCCATCGCGTTATGTAACAAGCTCTCACGGCTGTGAAGGGCGCAAAACTATGCTTTATAATATTAAAACTGATTTATATCCCGACGGTTTAAGCGAAGAAGATATTCAAAAGCCTTTTGTTGGCGTGGTAAGCGCGTGGAACGAAGCGGCGCCTTGCAATATCGCGCTTTCGCGTCAAGCGCAACCCGCCAAAAAAGGTGTTAAAGATTTTGGTGGAACGCCTCGCGAGTTTACAACCATAACGGTTACCGATGGCATTGCTAACGGACATCAAGGCATGAAATCATCATTAGTTTCGCGCGAAGTTATCGCCGATTCAATCGAATTAACGGTGCGCGGACATTGTTACGACGCCTTGGTAGGCTTGGCAGGGTGCGATAAATCTTTGCCGGGAATGATGATGGCGATGTGCCGTCTTAATATCCCTTCGGTCTTTATGTATGGCGGTTCGATCTTACCAGGAAAATTTAAAGGCAAAGATGTGACAATCGTCGATGTCTTTGAGGCTGTAGGTCAAAGAGATGCTGGCAAAATGTCAGAAGAAGATTTAGCCCATTTAACTAAAGTCGCTTGTCCCTCAGCTGGAGCGTGTGGCGGGCAGTTTACCGCCAACACCATGGCGTGCGTTTCCGAAGCAATCGGCTTAGCTTTACCGGGTTCATCAGGGGCTCCCGCGCCTTATGAATCAAGGGACGAATATTCTTATCATTCGGGTAGAGCGGTGATGAATTTAATTGAACTTGGCATTAAATCGCGCGATATTGTTACGCGCAAAGCTTTGGAAAATGCCGCGACGATTGTCGCCGCGACAGGTGGTTCGACCAACGCGGTGTTGCACTTGCCGGCAATCGCCAATGAATGTGGAATTGATTTTGATATTTTTGAAATCGCCAAAATTTTCAAAAAAACTCCTTACATCGCCGACATGAAACCCGGTGGCAAATATGTCGCCAAAGATTTATATGAAGCGGGCGGGGTGCAAATGATTTTAAAAATTTTGCTCGATGCGGGCTTTATTCACGGCGATTGCTTGACCGTCACCGGCAAAACTATGGCGGAAAATTTACGCGACATAAAATTTAATACTGAGCAAGATGTGGTTTATTTACCAAGTAAACCATTGTCTCCGACTGGCGGAGTTGTAGTGCTGAAAGGCAATTTAGCCAGCGATGGTGCCGTCGTTAAAGTGGCGGGAATGCAAGATGATGATTTAGTTTTTATCGGCAATGCGCGATGCTTTGATTCGGAAGAAGAATGCTTCAAAGCAGTTGAGCGAAAAGAATATCGCGAAGGCGATGTTTTGGTAATTCGTTATGAGGGTCCAAAAGGCGGTCCGGGAATGCGAGAAATGTTGGCGACAACGGCGGCGATTTACGGGCAGGGCATGGGTAGCAAAGTTGCTCTGATTACTGATGGTAGATTTTCAGGCGGAACACGAGGATTTTGTGTTGGACATGTTAGTCCCGAAGCTTCGGTGGGCGGTGTTATAGCACTATTAAAAGACGGCGATAAAATTAAAATCGACGCCCAAAATGGCTCGATTGATGTTTTAATTTCCGACGAAGAAATCGCTAATCGTCGCAAATTATGGCAAGCTCGAATCAATGATTACACTTCAGGAGCATTGTGGAAATACACTCAAACTGTAGGCTCCCCGCGTTATGGTGCAGTTACTCACGGCGGTGCTAAAGTCGAAAAAATTTCGTATGATAAGATATGATTTTTGACATTTATGAGCGAGAAAAAAAATTCGGATATAATTAAGCAAGAAGCTCCAGTTGAAAAAAATTCTACATTTGAGGAATTTAACGAAAACACTCTTCGCGTTAGAAGAAATTTATTAATTTTTTCAGTAATAGCTTTGTTTTATAAATTAAGCGGGGCGACTTTAACCGGCAAATCTTCTTTTTTAGGTTTGGAATTTGATCATACAGATCCTGAGATGATAGACCGTTTTTTGCTTTGGATTGTTGATTATCATTTAATTCATTTTTTATGGTTGGTATTTGAGCATAATGAGCATTATAATCTGACAATGAAACCCGAGAATAAAAAGTTTTTTTGGAGTTGGAAGAATTTATATACATCAAATAAAAAAATTGCTAAGGCGCGATTTATTAGAATAAATTACTGGAGGCATATTTTGATAGAACAATGTTTTCCCTTGTTGATCGCTTGTTTTGCACTCTTTGCACTTAAGATCTTATAAAATAATTCGTAAAAGCAATCTGTTGTCAATTCTCACGCTAGCTTACTACAAAAAATACTCACAACGCTCTCGGTGAAATCACTCTCCCCTTGCGGGAGAGTCGCAGAGCCAACTTGTTGGCGATGCGGGTTATTTGCGTTAAAAAAATAGCCTAAACGGCTATTTTTAGCGAAGAGCGGGACAAGGAGCGTAAGCGACGCGCGTCCCAGGCGCGAGTTCTTTTCGAAGAAAAGGACGAAGCGTTGACCAGCAAAAAAAATTTTATACAAAAGTTAATTTCTTGATTTTATTTTAGCCCCCTCCCAAAATTTTCTTGCAGAAAATTTTACCCTCCCGCAAGGGGAGGGTGATGAGTCCGTATGCGTTGCAAGATTTAAAAAAAAGGTACCAGAAAAAAAAGATGCCAGGTTACTTTTTTGTGAGGAGTCAAATACTAACAGCAAGAACGGGGTTGAGTTTGATTCAAAAACTAAAAAAAATTCTAAAAACCCCTCACCCTAGCCCTCTCCCCACAAGTGGGGAGAGGGGATAGCGGCGACGATTTTTTTCAAAAAGTAAATTAAAAAACTCTCTCCAATATTTTGTTTTGGCATAAAAAAATCGATCTAATTTCCTCTCCGATTTTTTATTTATCACAAAAAACTAATCCATCGAATCCCCTCTCCCCGCTTGCGGGGAGAGGGTTAGGGTGAGGGTTATTTGCGTTAAAAAATAGCCTAAACGGCTATTTTTTTAACGCGAAGAACCCTCAAGGGGAGGGTGATGACCCCGTAGGCTTGACGAGTATATTTTCGTAAAGTTTTAGGGAGCGTAAGCCTCTTACCTTAAACCTTTCTCCGCTTTTAGGGGTTTATACTCCTAAAATTTTAGGAAAACTCAGAATGCTTCATGCTCTAGCTCGGTATAATCACCCTCCCCTTGCGGGAGGGTAAAATTTTCTGCAAGAAAATTTTGGGAGGGGGTTAAA
>CAIOKL010000168.1 GCA_903858915.1 uncultured Alphaproteobacteria bacterium
CAACGAACTAAAACAAAATTTTAAAATTTACAAAGAAGAAAGTCCCGACGCAAAAAAAAGCGAAATTAAAAAAAATAGTTTTACACAACAAAAAAATGATTTAGGATATGATAAGAAAGACATTGAAAAAATGCAAAAACTCATAGAAATTATCAATAATTAAAATTTTTAAATTTATGTTTACACTTAACGGAAAAAATGCTTTAATAACTGGCGCAACAGGCGGAATCGGCTCTGCCATCGCCAAAGCTTTACATTCTCAGGGCGCAAAATTAGTTTTATCCGGAACAAAAGAAGAAAAACTACAACAACTCGCATCGGAAATTTCCGATGATTGTAAATACCTAGCTTGCAATTTATCAAACACCGCAGAAGTTGAAGATTTATTTGACAAGGCGGAGAGTTTAGTTGGTCAAATCGACATTTTAGTTTGTAACGCCGGGGTCACAAAAGATAACTTAATTTTAAGAATGAAAAATGAAGATTTCGATCATGTAATCGATGTAAATCTCAAATCAACCTTCATATTAAATCGTAACGCTATTAAAAAAATGTTGCGCCGTAAAAATGGTCGAATCATCAATATCGCTTCCGTCGTGGCTTTAACCGGCAATCCAGGGCAATCAAATTATGTAGCTTCGAAAGCGGGAATGATTGGCATGACAAAATCAATGGCACAAGAAGTTGCTTCTCGCGATGTTACCATCAATTGCGTCGCTCCAGGATTCATTGAAAGCCCAATGACCGAAGTTTTAACCGAGCAACAAAAAAATGCAATTTTAGCAAAAATTCCTGCGGGAAAAATGGGTTCTGCTCAAGATATTGCCAATGCGGTTGCTTTTCTATCTAGCTCTGAGGCGAGTTACATTACGGGAACAACAATTCATGTCAATGGTGGCATGTTTATGAATTAAATTAAAAATTATGTCAAACACTCACAAAACTAAAGTTATAATCATTGGCTCCGGCCCTGCTGGATATAGCGCCGCAATTTATTGCGCTCGCGCCAACCTTCAACCAATTTTAGTCAATGGCAATCAACCGGGAGGGCAACTCACCATTACGACTGAAGTTGAAAATTATCCAGGATTTGCCACCGCAATTCAAGGTCCTTGGCTGATGGAGCAAATGGAAAAACAAGCTCTTCATGTTGGCACTAAAATTATTTTTGACCACATCGCGCAAGTCGATTTTTCTAATCGACCATTCAAATTAATTGGCGAATCGGGCGATATTTACGAAGCCGAAACCGCAATTATTTGCACCGGCGCGCAAGCTCGTTGGCTCGGATTAGAATCCGAAAAAAAATTCCAAGGCTATGGCGTTTCGGGTTGCGCAACTTGCGACGGATTCTTCTTCAAAAACAAAGAAGTAATGGTAATTGGCGGTGGCAATAGCGCCATCGAAGAAGCGATTTATTTAACTAATCACGCTTCAAAAGTTTATGTTATTCACCGTCGCGATAAATTTCGTGGCGAAAAAATCATGCAAGATCGCTTATTTTCCAACAAAAAAATTGAAGTAATTTGGAATCACGAACTTGATGAAGTTTTGGGCAACGAAACTCCAAAATTAGTTACGGGCGCAAGGCTTAAAAACACCGTCGACGGTTCCGTAAAAGAGATGAAAATTGACGGAATTTTTATCGCCATCGGTCACAAACCAAATTCCGAAATTTTTAAAAATACCGGAATTGAAATTGACAGCGAAGGCTATATTAATACCAAGCCAAATTCAACCGCCACTTCAATTAAAGGCGTTTTTGCGGCAGGCGATATTCAAGATAAAATTTATCGTCAAGCAATTACCGCAGCCGGCACGGGATGCATGGCGGCACTAGAAGTTGAAAGACTGTTATCGCATTAGGATTTCAAAATCAAAAAATAATTTAAAAACTGATTATTTAATTTTTTTCAATAATCGGTTTTTAAAAAATATAAACCGCAAGAGGGGGCGTTGGGACCAGATTTAGAGCGGTCCTTTGATTCTAAAATATTTTTAATTTCATCGATAGAAATTTTATTTTTTCCGACCCAAACCAAAGTGCCAACAATGTTGCGAACCATGTGATGCAAAAAAGATTTTGCACTCACTTCGACAAAAATTTTCTCCTCATCATTGCTAAAAATTTTAATATTTTTGATGGTGCGAATCGGCGATGAAGCTTGACATTCGGCGTCGCGAAATGCCGAAAAATCATGCTCTCCAAGCAAATATTCGCTAGCTTTTTGCATCGCTAAAATATCAAGTTTTTTACCGCCAACATGCCAAACACGGTTTTTATCAATAATCGCCGGAGCCTTGCGGTTAAGTATCGCATAACGATAATGTCGCATCTTCGCATCGAATCTAGCATTAAAATTTTCATCAATAATTTCCGCATCAATGACGGCAATTTCTTCATCTTTTAAATAAAAATTTATGCCCATGATTATTTGATGACTGGAAAATTCACGATTTAAATCAAGATGAATAGTTTGCGCGATGGCGTGAACGCCTGAATCGGTTCGACCCGACGCAAAAATTTCAACATCATTTTGAGTGAAATTTTTGAAAGCTTTGGCGAGTTGACCCTCAACAGTTTTAATGTGATTTTCATTCTGCATTTGAAAGCCATGATAGCTAGAGCCATCATATTCTATGGTTAATTTGTATCGATATTTTTTTATTGGTTCCATTCTTTAATTCGCGATAAATTTTGAATATAATCATCTTCCTCATTTTTAGTAGCAAAAAAATTATTTTGTTGATCGGAAAAATAATCAAAAATCATTTTCAAACCATTTTTTGTTGCCAAAATTGCCTCCAAAATTTCTTCTTCATTATTAAAAATTTTAATAATTTTTGAGCCATCACTTCGAGTTAATTTCCAATAATTTAATTCTGTAATTTTAGAATTTTTAAACAAGGTTTCCGATAATATTAAAGCATATATGGTTAGTTGAGGCTCTAGACCAGAAATCACATCTTTTTTAGTTGGAGTTTGCCCCGTTTTATAATCAATAATTTTTATATTCTGCTCATTGTCAATTAAAATTCTATCAACTTTTCCAGAAATTTTTATATTTTCAAAATCAATTTTAATTGATTCTTCTAAAATATTTTCATGATCAAAAAATTCTTGATTATCTTCGCAAAAATTTTCAAAAATTTTCAAAAATTTTGGATACCAAATTAATTTTGCCTGCTTTGATAAAAAATATTTTTCAAAAATTTCTTCAAAATTGGCGTTAGATGGATTTTTAACATAATCCTCTAAAGCCTTATGCACAAAGCTTCCAAACTCGGCATAAGATGGTTCATAATCAATTTTTTTAAGCTCTTCTAATTTTAAAACTTTTTTAACATAAATAAAATATGGGTTTGAAATTAAATGAGAAATTTCGGTAATATAATAATTTTTTGGTCGATAATTTTCGCTCGGATTTCCAAATGCCGGCACCAAATATTGCGGAATAAAATGTAAATTTTGGTTAATTTTTTGTTGATAATATTGTGATTTATCAATATTTAAATTTAAAATTTTACACAAAGTTTTTAATTTTGTAATAAATGGCGATTCTACATTATGTTGACCTAATCGATATTTTGAATGCGTTAAAATAATTTTTTTATTATTTAAATAATTGCAAAAATCAAAACCATTTTGTCCAATTTTTTTTATCGCTTTATTAACACCTAAATCTTTTTTTATTTTTGCTCCAATCCATCCGTGATTTTCAATTTGTGGAAAGTCATTTTCATTCAAAGAAGAAATTATTAGTAAATCAAAATTTAATAATCGAGCCTCGATCGGATTAAGAATATCAACATTCGAATCATTTTTTGATTTTTCAAAATAATTGATTTCACTAAAAATTATTTTTAAATCTTCGACGCTTTGAAAGTAAAAATTTTGTTGTTTTAATATCTCGAAAAATTCAAAAATTTCTTTGCCAGCAATAGAGCTTGAAAGCGTTTGATTAAAGTTTTGATTTGCAAAGAATTCAAATGATTTAATCAAAGATTCTAATGAATTATTTTTAGGTAAATTATCGATAATTTTATTGTAAAATTCTACAAATTTACTATTTTTAATTTTTGCTACAACGC
>CAIOKL010000169.1 GCA_903858915.1 uncultured Alphaproteobacteria bacterium
CAAAATAAAAACGAATTTTTTTACTCTTCATTAAATCAATAATTTTGCCTTCGGTTAAAATAATTTTTACCCTTCCCTTTCTTTGATGATAAAGATCTAAAGCCCATTTGACTTGTTTAGAATCCGAGCCATTAATAAAAATTAGTGATTTTGTTAAATTTATTTTTTCTAAAGGATTAACTTTGCTATTGGCTTGATAAAAAATTTTACCGTTTTGATCCTTTAAATCATAAGGCAACGACACCGATGGATCATAAAGCCATTGACGATTTTTAGTGGCGTTTTTAAGTTTATGAATCGCTTGCGGATCGTTAATGTGTTGATAAATATTATTCTTCACTTGCTCTTGAAATTTATTAAGTCTGCCATCTTTTTTGGCTTGTTGTAATTTTTCTTGAATTTCTTCCAGCAAACTTTTTTCTGTGATTTGATAGGTAGTGCCAATAATTCCATAATCCTTGGCGAACGCCATTTTGCTAATAAGCAAAAATAGCAGTGCCGACAATATTTTTTTCATCAATTAGTCCAATTTCTTGATAACGGGAGTCAAAAGAATCTTGATGCAAAGAATAAAAGAAATATTTTTGCTTTGAGATAATTTGCGATTGAATAGCGGTTAATTTTTGATTTTTTTTAGATTTTTCTTTCACTTCGCCAATTAAAAAATCATCAACAAATATTTTGTTATTTTTTAATAATATTTCGCTTCCTTCTGAGCCTCCATAAATTTTAATGAATTTGATTTTTTCAACGGCTAATTCCTTATTATTTAAAACATAAAAAACCGCAATTTGCCCTTTCTTGGTAGGCTTTTTGGACTTATCAATAATTACAAATTTATAAGGTAAAGATTCACTATAATTAACAACAATTTCATATTTTTTTAACGCTATTATTAGACACAAAAACCCCAATAAAAAACCGCAAATTGGTAAAATAATTTTGTTATTTATTTTCATCGCCAACCTCATTTTTATTATTCATGACGATGTTATTAAAAATGACTTGTTCTATTTTTTTGGTAATATCTTCAACATCTTCGGAGACTACGATTTGCTTTTGCAAAAGAATAAAATTTCTATTACTATGATTAATGTCATTTAAGATTGAATCTAGGGTTTCTAGGTGAGTTTTGACAGCTTGTTCAATTTTTTTATCGCTTATTTTATTTTCAATTAAATGCCTCGATAAATTTACCATAAATTCATTATTGAGATATGATAAATCGACAGTTGCAATTTTTGGAATTCGATAATCGATGATTTTATATGTGATAAATGATGCAATTAATGAAACACAAAATGCGGTTAGAACATTGATTAATATTGGTTTGGGGATTTTATGCAATAATTTCATAAACTAATTATTAATTTTTTTTAAAATAAATTTGCGGATATAATTCTGAAAAATTATTTTTGATTTTTTCTTCTAATATTTTTTCTAAAGCATCTTCAAAACTTATCGGTTGTTCTTGATTTCTAGTTAGATCTATTATTTTTCTATAATCATTAGCGCCGAATATTCTTTTATTTTTATTTTGAGATTTTTCTTCAGCAAGCACCGCCAGAGCTTCTTCTAACTTGAAACCTTCGAGTTTTAATTTATTAATTTTTGCCCAATCATCCGCCTTAGAGGAATAAAGACTTAGTGAATATTTATCTAAAATTAATCTGGCAATTGCCCATCCTTTTGGACCATAAATAACCGCTTCCGAATATTGCCCCTCAACTTTTTTTAAACTCGTCAACGCCTCTTTTAACGCAGGATCATTATCCATTGAGATTTTTTTAGTTGATGCCAACATATCGATTGATTCTTTTTTTTGTGATAACAAAATCACCCAATCGCTATTTTCAAAAGCGGCGATTGTTGCGGGAGTTTTATAAAAATCATTGACCGATTGCGTTCCTAAAATTAAGTTCCCGCCATATTTTCTGGCTCTTCGCGCCAAACCTTCAATAAAAATTGACGAACCCTCGCCGTGAAGCAAATCCCAAGCTTCATCAATTACTAAAGTTATTTGATGTTTGCGATCACCGAAATACATGTTTTCAGAAATTAAAAACATCAAAAACATTACCACGATTGATTGTAATTCTTTTTTATTTTTTAATTCCGCCGTTTCAAAAACCATAAAATGATTGGACAAGCTGATATTACTTTTACCTTCAAAAAATCTACCAAAAACACCTTTTTTAGTAAATGGCTCCATTAGCGTCGCTAAATCTCTTGCTCTTTGATCTTGATGATCGCTAAAATAATCCATCACCGTCGTAATTGATGAATTAGTGCCATTTTTATCCCAAATTTCACTAACTGCTTTTTCAATTAAACGATTTTGAATTTGATCTAATTTTTTGGCATCTTTTTTAGTGGGATCGCCCTCGCACATTTGACAAATTATCGCCGTAATTAATCTAATCACTTCAGTTTTATATTCGGGAGATTTTTTCATCGTTTCGGGGTTTATAACCGAAAATGGATTAATGATTATTTCATCTTCAGCTTTGTCGCTAAACTCAATAAATTCGCCACTTTGCAAGCGACAACTATTCATGAAAGATCTGCCGTCATCAATTACATAAACTATACCATTTTTACCACGAGTTGAGGTTACTAAATCTTGCATTAAAACTGATTTACCCGAACCTGATTTTCCTACAACTATGGCATTAAAATTACCTTCATCATTGGCAAAAGGATCCCAGAAAAACACTTGCCCTCGTCTGCCATACAACATCATGCAAGGCGATTTCATGCCCTTCCACTCGCCTTGAATTGGAGCTAAATTCGCCGCCGTCCAAGAAACCATTGTTTTAGTTTTACCCAATTTTTCTAAATCATCGAAATAACCTTCCGATAAACTAAATGGTAAAACCGTTAAAAATGAAGGTAATTGTAAATATTTATCGCGAACAATTGTCCAGCCACAAGCCTTATAAATTGATTTTAAAGTTTGTTCGGCTTCATTAATTTTAGCTTCGGGAGCAAAAACTAAAATTTGATAGATTCCCTTTAATATTTTTTGCCCAGAATTAATTTTTTCATTTACAAATTGCCACTCAATTGCCGATTTTTTCATCTCGGGAATAAATCGAGCCATTTCGCTATTTGATAATCTTGTGGCGTTAAAATTTTTGGTGCGGGCATTATCAATCAATTTGTCAGAATTTTTAGGCAAAGTGATAGAGAAAAATGTTAAAAACGGATATTCCATTCGTCTTAAATCTTGAAAATAATCTCCAATCAAATCACGATTTTGATATTGAGCCCATTTGGTCGGGAAATTTTTTACCGAAAATGATCTAACCAATATTTTTTTATCCGCACAATCTTCATATAAAACAATATTATCTTTGAGATGAGTTAAACTATTTTCATTATCAACAATTTGTTGATTGATATTTTGCAATGGATCGTAAGGATTTTTAACTTTCCAAGCGTTCAAATTAAAATTGATTATTTCGTCCAAAAAATTAATTAATTCTTGGGGTTTATATATTATGGAATCAATCCCCGCAGTTGTTAGCGAGGTTTTTAATTTATCCCGAAAGCCACATAATTCTCTAATTAGATTTATTAGATCTTCATTATTATTATCATTTTTAAATATATTCTTTATTGGCGATGAATTTTTCTGCCGAAACGGAATTGAAACCGCAATGATTAATCTAAAATTTTTTAAAGTATAAAAACTTGAATCAAAAATAGAGAGATGATTAGCCTTAGAAAAATATTTAATACGCTCTTCGGCTAATTTTTTATAAACTCCGCCCTGTTCATCACGATACTTTTGCCAAGCGTCAAAAAAATCGCCAATTTTTGGCGAACTCCAATTAATAAATTGAATTGAACATCCTTCTAAAATTCCATCGGTAAAAATACTTGATAAAGATTCAATTACTCCGTCATTGGCTCCAACAATTGGATTACCCTCCAAAATAAAACCTATTGAATTTTGATTTACAAAAATCTGCGATTCTTCATCAAACCATTGATAAGGCAATAATGAGGATATTTGATCATAATTAAATTGCGGTTTTTTATTTTTTTGTGAAAAATTTTTTCCTCCCAAATGATCATTGATAAAATTATAAATTTTGCTTAAATCAATCATTTTGCCCCATCCATTTTGCTTCTTCATCAACCACATAAATTGTTTTTTGCGAATGTTGATTTCCTTCGCTATCAATGAACGGCGCAAACCACACTCTACCGATTTTTTCTTCGGTTCTTAAATTTGATTTTGTATTATTTTTTTCTTCTTTATTTTCAATTTGTAATTTTTTTACATCTTCAAATTTTGGAGCAATTAATTTGATATTAATTTTTGCGGGAAGTTGAAAAAATTCATTTTTATTTTCAATTATTTGATGATTCAAATCCGCCTTTTTAATTGAACGACAATTACCGTTTCCCGCTCCTAATATTGGGCAATCCCAAGTGCTTTTGGTGTTGCTACAAGAAAATAAATTAATCAGTAAAAATATTATAAATAATTTTTTCATTAGTTTTTATCCTCAAATCTTGATATAAATTTATTACTTATCGAAGAAGGCTTGCGGTGCCTTTTACCATTGAGATGAAAGCCTTCAACAAAAACTACTTCCACTTCAATTCCCGAAGGAATGCTTACAATTGGTTGATATTGCTCTGCTCGATTGATTAAATAATTTGAAAGTCGATCACTAGCTCCGCTGATGCCCTGCCCTACTCCCTTTTTAACGATGTCATCATTGCTATAACCATTTTGCAATGTTGCACCGCTCGAAAAACTTAAAGGCGGAGCAACTCTTGAAGATAAGCCTTGCCCGAATCCGCCCACTAATCCAGCCAAAAAAGATTTAGCTAAAAAATCTCCTTCTCTTGAAATTACTTGACCTCTAACCCCTGATTTTCCTTGTCCCGCAACATATCCTTTAATAGCAGTTTCATAAATTAAATTTTCATCTTTTGAGCAAGTCATATTAACTAATTTTATATAAACCTTCTCGCTCGATAAATCGCCACTCGCCGCTCCAGTTATTAAGCAACCAGAAATTTCTACTTTTTGTTGAACATTATCATAAATTGACGAATAAGCTGGGCTGGTAATTCTTAGTAATATTGGTCGCGGATCACTTTGCGATGAAATTCCAACCGAGGCATCAACCCCCGATATTATTGTTGCCGTAGCATAAGCTCCTGCGGGAACATATTCATCGGCTTTAAAAAATTCACCGTCTTTATTTTCCTCTTGATCCTTGTCATCACTTAAATTCAAATGAAAACTTTGAATAGTTTTATTGGCGATAACAGCCTCACCATTTGCACTAAATGGATCCTTAGAATTATTGTTATTAGATTTTGTTTTAAGTTGATTTTTTAATCCCTCTATCTCATTGCTTTGACCTTGAATTAATTCATTTTGTTTAGAGATTATTTGATCATATTTTTCATCAATTTGATTAATTTGTGATTCAATTTTTGATTTATCATTGCCATAATTTTTCTGAAATTCTTCATAGACTTCTAACTTATTTTCAGCACTCTCAAGCCAACGGTCTTCAGCTTTTAAATTGGTGCTTGGATTATGTAAAATAATTTTATTTCTACTATTAATAATTTTTGTAATATCACTTTCATTTTTTTTAGGTTGATTAAAAAATAATAAAAATGCACAAAAAATTATAATTGCCAAAATTGACAAAATTAATTTAAAATTCTTCTTAATTTTTTCTTTATTATTTTCTGCAATCATTGTTTATTAAATAATTATAAAGACTTGACTTTGCTCGCTTGGCAATAATTCTCTTTTTTCAATTTTTATGGCTTTAACTCCATTTTTATAAAAAAATTTTTCATCTAAATTAAAAATTTGTTTGGTTGAATTTTTAATAATGTAGATTTCGCCCGTCATATTTAAGCCTTTATAAATCTCTGATCTTCTCATCGACAAATCCCCAAGATCAACATATTTTGAGTTTCTTTTAATTTGATAATTTTCAATTTTTTGCCCTCCCCTCATTGCCGACATCAACTCTAAAATTTCCTTTTCATATGAATTTTTGTTATTAATTTTGTTGAGATAATTATTTGCTATTCCAATATTTTCATTGTTCAAAATAATTTGTTCGGCGGGAATTAATTTTGGATATAAAATCCCCTTATAAGTCTGATTTTGTTGAGTTAAAATAAAAATATTGATCGGTTTATTTTCATATCCGCTAGCAACTCGCAAATAAACTTCGCCATTTTTTTCATCAACACTTAAATCCAACTCCTGATTATTACTTTTAATATCTCTAATTTTATCATTTACCACTTTGATGCGATTGAGATCACTCCTAGAAATTACTGCGTTGAACTCATCTCCATCATTTAATTCTTTGTTTTGGATTGCCCTGGCATCATTGGCAAAAATCAATAATAAAATAATTAAGGTCGCTTTAATTTTCATCTTTCTCTCCGCGTTTTTTTTGATCATTATTCACTTCAAAAAATTCGATAATCATTGGCATGAAACCGCTAAATTCATAAGTTATTTGGTAAGTTTTTTGCTCAAATTCAACTTCTTGTTTGCCGACATAAGTTGATAATTTTCCTTCAATTTGAACGGTGTTTTTTTTGTTTTGAATATTAATTGCTTGCGGAAAGAAAATTGTCGAAACTCTTCTATTTTCAACGCTAATATTTCTTTTATTTAATTCATTTTTCATGGTGCCATAAAAACTCGGATGAATTACTTTTAAAATAGCTTTAGAATTATATTCCAAATTGGCAGGACTTACATTTAATATCAAATTTATTACATCTCGAGTCAAAGCCTCCAAATATCCCGCTGACATTTTGTGATTTTTTATAGAAATTTCTTCACTTATTGAATTTGGAACCAAAACAATTTCTTTTTTATTAAAAAAAATCGCAAAACAAAGTAATAAATTTCCAACTAACATCAACAAAACAACGATTGCCAAGAAATTTCTTTGAAACAAAATAACCTGAGTATCCTGAATTAAGGTGTTTCTATTCATTTATCCTATAAAAATTTTAATTGAAGAATCTGGCAATTTCATATCCATTATTTTGCTTGGATAATGCCAATATAAAAAAGCGCGCAACGAAGATTGCTGAGCATTTTGACTTTTAAATTTTTTCCAGCCCTTAAAACAAATCACAGTTAAAGCCAAAGTGATAAGCTTTAGCCCCATAATCAAACCGATCGCAAGCGGTAAAATTCCAGCCATCGCCTCATCAATCGACCAAAATAAAAATTTAGCCGGATCGTCTAAATGCTGTGGAATATAAAATTTTTCATTCATAACTAAATAATTGCCGATATTCCGCCAGTTACAATGCTAGGGCCAACTCCCAAAACCGTTCCCAACACTACAGGCACAACCAAGTTTTTTAAACTTCCCGTGGCCGCCGACCAAATGACCCCGCCAATTATCGATGCCAGAGCCACTAATTTACCGCCATTGCCGGTAATTAAGCCTTCGGTTTTAGCAACTACCTCTTGCAATTCTTCGCCTCCAGTTCCCGCAATTGCGAGTTCGGGACATAAAATCGTTAACAAAGTAAAGGCGACTATGAACGATTCCCCACTAAATATTCTCATAAAATAGTTTATTTTAGTTTATTATTTGTTTACTTTGTTTATTTTTAATTAACTATTTTATTAAATCAACAAATTTTTTTTGTGTGTTTCAAAATTTATAATCAATATTAACAAGGCTTTGCGAAATTATTAATTAAATAAACAAAAAATTTATTGTTTACTTATTTGTAAACTCTTGTAAACGAGGGAAATTTTATTTTATTGAATTTTTGGGATTTGTTTTAAATATTGAGGAATCGTTCATAGCATGGATAAATTAATTTATAACCTCTAAAGTCCTTTATTTTGAGGCATCCGCCAAAGTTTATGCCTAATTCTTTAACAAAATTGTGATTTTTGGTTATTTTTTTAAGCAAATCAATTGATTGGGTTAAACTGGATTATTTAATTTTTAATTGATATTTTATTAATTAGAACTACTGGCTGTTGATTTTATGGCTTTTATTTAAAACATTTAATGATTTTAAAAACTTAAATTTTATAAATTTTAATAATAAA
>CAIOKL010000170.1 GCA_903858915.1 uncultured Alphaproteobacteria bacterium
ATATCAATTATTTAATTATATAAAACTTTTAAAAATTAAATTCTACTGAGAATTTTTATTATCCAAGACTTTTTCGATTTTCATTTTTGCTTCTTCGAGCCTTGTGGCGCAATGCTCTTTTAAAGCGCTTCCTTCTTCATAAAGCTCAATCATTTGATCAAGATTAATTTTTTGCGAAGAAAGAATTTGTGAAATTTCCTCGAGCCTTACCATTGATTCTTCGAAAGACAT
The DNA here is from genome assembly GCA_903858915.1 of uncultured Alphaproteobacteria bacterium. GTDB lineage: Bacteria > Pseudomonadota > Alphaproteobacteria > Rickettsiales > UBA1997 > CAILUF01. Next base: position 232 of record CAIOKL010000170.1, read on the forward strand.
TTTGGAAATTTTTTTAACAATATTTTTTTCAATAGCGTTGCTCATAAATTGTTTTTTTCAAATAATGGAATTTCAGTGCCAATTTTATCCGTTAAACGAATTGGATATTTATCGGAAAAACAGGCGTCGCAATATTGTGGATTATCGTTATTTCTCGCGGTATTTCCAATGGCTTTATACAGGCCGTCGATTGATAAATATCCCAAATAATCAGCGCCAATCATTTGACGAATCTCTTCGGTTGACAAATGTGACGCAATTAAATCTTTTTTGTCGGGAGTGTCGACGCCGTAAAAACATGGCGAGATTGTTGGTGGAGAGGCGATAAGCATAAAAATTTCTTTGGCGCCGGCGTCGCGAATCATTTGCACAATTTTTTTAGAAGTTGTGCCACGAACGATGCTATCATCAATTAGGATAACTCTTTTATCTTTAATCACCGATAAATTGGCGTTGTGTTTTAGTTTAACGCCAAAATGACGAATACGATCTGTCGGCTCGATAAAAGTGCGTCCGACATAATGATTGCGGATAATGCCGAGTTCAAAAGGAATTTGCGATTGCGAAGCGTAACCAATCGCGGCGGCGACCCCAGAATCGGGGACCGGCACTACAACATCGGCTTCAATTTTGATTTCTTTGGCAAGTTCAACGCCAATATTTTTACGCATATCATAAACATGCTTGCCCTGGATTAAACTATCGGGGCGAGAAAAATAAACATATTCAAAAATACAAAATTTTGAAGATTTTGGTTCGAAGGGTTTGAGAGATTTGACGGAATTTTTATTGATAACCAACATTTCGCCATTCGCAATATCGCGTTCAAAGGTTGCGCCGATAATATCGAAGGCGCAAGTTTCCGAAGCCACAACATAAGAATCGCCGAGGCGCGCTAAACTCAAGGGGCGCACACCATGCGGATCGCGCAAAGCAATTATGCCATCCTTGTGAATTATCACCAAAGAAAATGCTCCTTCAATTTGCGAAGTTGCCTCAATAATTTTTTCTTCCAAGGAATTTTTTTGACTACGGGCGATTAAATGGATTATAACTTCGGTGTCCATTGTCGATTGAAAAATCGCTCCCTGATTAATAAGTTTTTTGCGTAAGGTTAAGGCGTTTGTTAAGTTGCCATTGTGCGCTAGAGCAAGAAACCCAAGACTTAATTCGGCATAAATTGGTTGATAATTGCGAGCATTTTTTTTGCCAGCCGTTGAATAACGAACATGGCCAATCGCCGAATCGCCTTCAAGTTTTTTGAGAATTTTTTGCGATGTAAAATTATCGGCAACTAAACCATCGGCAAAATGAAAATTCGCAACATCGCCTTTCATGGCAACAATTCCGGCCGCTTCCTGACCGCGATGCTGTAGTGCATGAAGACCAAGCGCCGTATTTATAGAAGCGTCTTGTGAATTGCAAATTGCAAAAACACCGCATTCTTCGTGAAGCTCATCAAACATAAATATTTAAAAAAAATTAATCGAGTTATTGAAGTTTGTCATAATTAGTTCGCGACATGAGATATTTGTAAACAATCATGTTTTCAATAATTCTTTGAACATAATTTCGAGTTTCAGAATAAGTTATTAACTCAATCCAATCAACTATTTTATTATAATCTTTTTCAAGGCGCGGGTCGTAAAATTCATTTATCCAACGCTTTGTAGCATTCGGACCAGCGTTGTAAGACGCGATTGCCAACATTTCCGAGCCATTAAATTCGTCAATAAGTTTTTTTATGTAAAAAGACCCGAGTCGAACATTATAATGAATGTCGCGCGTTAATTTTTTCTGGTCATATTTGATGCCCAATTCCTTGGCGACCAATTTTGCCGTTCCAGGCATTAATTGCATAAATCCTAAAGCGCCAACATGACTAACTGCCAGTTGAGCAAAACCACTTTCTTGTTTGATGATGGCGTGAACTAATGGAGCGTATTCGTCATTCAAAACTTCTTTGACAATTTGAAATTTCTCGCGGACAAAAAACACATTTTTCTTGGCGGCGATTCGAGAAATTTTTGCATCGAGTTGGCGATCACCAATCTCTCCGACGATTTTCATAATTACCGCAATTTGTCCTTCGGTTGGAGAATTATTGACCAACCATTCAAAAATTTTAGAAGCATTATTTCGATCGCCCGAAATTCCAAGAATATAGGCGATTTGCGCCGCGCGCGATTCAGAAATTTTAGCAATGTCGCGACCGGTAATTTCGGGGCTTTTTGGTAAAATTATATCTTTCTCCGAGCCAAGTGGGTCAAGGTTTTTATGCTTATGAATCGAAAGTTGTCCGTAAAAGAAAATTGGATAATTTGTTCCTAATTTATATAATTCAATGGCTTTTGATTTTTGTCCCATCGCCTCATAACACATGGCTTCCCAATAAATTGCTCGCGATAAAGTAACGGGTTGAATAACATTATTACGCATTTTTTGGAAATGTTTTAAGCCGTCTTTTGGTTCGTCGAGAAAGCGCAGTGCAACCCATCCCGCAGTCCATTCCGCTTCCCAGAAATCGACAGAATTGACGGGTAAATTATGTTTTGATAAAATTTGATAAGCTTTTTTATATTTTTTCTGCTTAATCATCTCGCGACCATAGAGCCTTCTGAAGCTCCACCATTTTTCAGGAAGTTTATAATTGTCTGGTATATCTATTAACAATTCAATTACTTCATCGGGGCGATCTTTTAATTTATACCAAATCATTCTTTTGAAATTTAAAAGCTCGTTTGATCTTAATCTTCTAGGAATTTCGAGCAATAAATTATCAATATATCTAGGAGAATCTTCAATTTTAGCGATGGTTTCAAATAAAGTTTTGTAATCTTTTCCAACATAATTCATTATGCGCGAAGCTTCTATTTTCTTGCCTTCCCACCATAATCTTTCAATTCTTTGGGCATGTTCATTTTCCGTTAAAATATCTTTATATTTTTCAATAAATTGCTTCTCGGCATCGAGTGAAAAATTTTCTTTAACCCAGATTTTAGCAATTTCGGATTGGATTGATTTGCTTTGTAAATCTTTGACTTCTTGCTCAACTTTTTCGGCGGATATTTTTAGAATTTTTGATTCAACGACATAAAGTTTTGATTCGGTTGTGAGGGCGGGGTTTGAGTTGAAATAAGCTTCGGCAACTTGATAGCTAATATTATTAGAAATCGCAACGCGCTCAACATTTCTTCTGATATCATTAATGTTTGGTAAATAAGGATTGTCGATTGCAAAAGTTGAAATATCGGTGAATGAAGTTTTTTTAGAATCGATCTTGGAACTATATTTATTCCATAAAATTATATCAATAATGGCATCCGCTAAAGAATTTTTTTCATCACCAATATTTTTCTTCAAAACTTTTGCTAAATTCATGGCTTCATCAAAATTATTTTTAGCAAGCGCTAAGTTAATATTTTGAAGGGTTTCGACATCATTTTGAGTAAATTTTTTCCATAATTTATCGGTTTTAAATGAGTTTTCTTCCGCGAAAGAAAACTCGCCAAAAAAACAAGCAAGAAGAGCAACTGTTAGAAGCTTTTTAATGAATTGCATCACTTGGTTATTAATTGAATTATTGTAAATTAATGAAATCTTAAAGTTTTATTATTTAAAATAATCTTAATTAATTTTTTTTAAAAACTCAATTTGAAATTTAAAAAAAGATTGTAAATTTTGACTTGCTTTAAAGTTAAACTAATTTAAAATTTTCGGCGTTATTTCTTTGTAAGTCAAAATAATTTTTTTAATAAATATCAATGGGATTTATAAATCATTTTTTCATAAAAATTAATTCTAAAAAAGTCGGAATCGACGAATTCGGCAACGAATATTTCGAGAAAAAAAATGGCAAAAGATTCGTCATTTATAACGGCAAAGCCGAAGCCACCAAAATCCCTTTCGAATGGCATGGCTGGATGCATTATTCAACAAATCAAGCGCCCGTAAAAATCAATACCAACAAATTGTCTTGGCAAAAAATTCATTTGCCAAATTTAACTGGCACCAAAAACGCTTATTCGCCAAAAAATTTTAACGAAAAACAACAAAAACCCCATTACGAATCTTGGGAAGTTAATTAAATATAATTTTTTAAATCATGAATAAATCGCATAATTATTTTGATTTTTTAATCGGAAGTCTTGTATTGCTTTGTGCAATCGGATTTTTTACATATTCTTTTAAAAATTCTAAAATTTCAGCCAATGAAGGTTACGATATTTTTGCAAAATTTGAAAATGCCGACGGCATTACAATTGGCAGTGATATTAAAATCTCGGGCATAAAAGTTGGTTCAATCATTGAACAAAGTCTCGATGAAAAAACTTTCAAAGCAAATTTGAAAATGAATATTTTAAATAACATCAAAATCCCCGCCGACTCTTCGGCCAAAATCGTTTCCGAGGGTTTGCTTGGCTCAAAATATATTTCAATTTCCTTGGGCGGTGATGAAGAAAATTTAAAAAACGGACAAGAAATTACCTTCACTCAATCTTCGGTTAATTTTGAAGAGTTGCTTGGAAAATTTATTTTTAGCGACAAAAAGAAAAATGAAAATACCGATGAAAAAAATTAATTATTTCAATATTTTAATAATATTTTTATCAACGATTTCTTTAAATGCTTTTGCACAAAATGAAGGAGAGAAAGCTTCTCCCGAAAAAGCTCCAATTGATAAGCCGGTTGAAAAAAAGGAAGTTGTCGCCAAGGTCAAAAATCCTATCGCCAAAGAAGTAAAAAAAATTGACAAAAACGCTAAAAAACCTGAAAATTTAGAAGATGATTTAAGCGAAGTTGAAGAAATTAAGCCAGATTCAGATGTTTCGCGCTTCAATAATACTGCGGTTGTGCAGGCTCTTAACAAAACTACCGCAAAAACTTCGATTATTGATTTAAAAGTCGGTGAAAAAATTTCTTTCGGTTCATTAAAAATAATTGCTCACAAATGTTGGCAATCGCCACTCGAGCAAAAACCTGAAAATAAAATTCTTCTTGAAATTTTTGAAGTTAAAAATGAAACCAGCGAAAAAACACTAGAAAAACGCATTTTTTACGGCTGGACATTTTCTTCAAGCCCTTCTATTTCAGGTCTTGAGCATCCAATTTACGACATCATTGCTATAAATTGTAAAAATAAATAATATGATAAAAATCGCTCCCTCAATTTTATCGGCCGACTTTGCCAAACTTGGCGAAGAAATTCAGAATATTGAAAAAGCCGGGGCAGATTATATTCATATTGATGTTATGGACGGAAGTTTCGTGCCAAATATTACCATTGGCAATGAAGTGGTGAAGGCGCTTCGTCAAAAAACTCAAGTGCCTTTCGATGTTCATTTGATGATTAATAATCCCGATAATCATGTTAAAGCCTTTGCCGAAGCGGGCGCTGACATTATTACAATTCACGCGGAAGTCTCAATTCATCTCGATAGATCATTGGCTTTAATCAAATCTTTTGATAAAAAAGCCGGAGTTTCTTTGGTGCCGTCAACTCACGAAGATGCTTTGGATTACATTCTAGAAAAGCTTGATTTGATTTTGGTCATGACTGTCAATCCGGGATTTGGCGGGCAGAAATTTTTATCATCACAACTTAAAAAAATCGAAAATATTCGTAGAAAAATTGAAAAATCCGGCAAAAAAATTGAACTTGAAGTTGACGGCGGAATTAATGATCAAACCGCCAGAATCGCTATTGAAGCGGGAGCGGATGTTTTAGTTTCGGGATCTTATATTTTTGGAAGCGGTAATTATCAGCAAGCCATTGCTAATTTGAAAAAATTTTAAAATTCGATTCGCTATTTTTGGTGCATCCAGCGGGATTTGAACCCACAACCTTTGCCTTCGGAAAGCAACACTCTATCCAGTTGAGCTATGGATGCATATTTTATTTTAATCGATTTTTATTATAATTGCTTTGTCGCTTTTCTCAATCAAAATTTCACAATATTAAATTAAAATTCTTTAAGAAAATTTAGTTTAGAGTTGACGAGATTGAGCTTGGATTTTGATAAAGTTTTAAGACCTCCACAAGTTTACGGGGATCGGAGGGCGGTGGAGGAGGGGGATTGAGGCGAAGCAATTTCGGGGGTCGTCGCAGAATTTGGGAGTATTTGAGGTGTTGTATTTGGTACTATTGGTCCCGATAAAGTTTCTGATGATTGTGGATCTTTGAAAATACTTTTTAATCCACTAAAAATTTTACCTAAAAAAAGAACTGTTATCGGAAAAAAATTTTCTACATCTTCTGATATTTTTTTGGATTCTGACAAAGATTTTGGTCCAGTAATTAATTTATTAGGGGCTGGCGGAATAGCTAGAGGGATGGAAGAATTTGTGGGCAAAGAAGCTGTTGGGTAGGATGGTGACGGTGACAATGTAAATAATGGAGAAAAAAAATCTGGAAGGTAATTCCGAATTAATCTTAATACAAATTCCCCAGGCACGACAGCACGATTTTCATTATTTCGTTGCCTATTTCCAATTCCAGCTTGATTTGTTATGGCTGGATATTGCGATGCTAAAGAAGAAGTTGCTAAATCATTTTTCGGTTCAGTTTCATCAATAATAGCATTCTGAGGATATCGCGATTTAGATTCATCATCAGTATTAACGGTTGTATCGTTTGTTAAGTCATCCAAAATATGTCCCGCAAGCCCTCCACTCAAAAGACCTGCGCCAATTATAGCGGCAATTCCTAATGGCGGAAACGCTACGCCACAAGCCAATGCCGAAGCGCAAAAAATCGTTGATGAAGATAAGCCGATTAGGGCTCCAAATCCCAAATAATTTTCAGTTTTCATTTTGGCGTGCTGTTCAGTTTTTATGTCTGTAGGCATATAAATCAATTTTAATTTTCTAATATTTTTTTCATTTTTTTTATAACTTTATCAAGGCCTTCAAAAATTGCTTCGCCGATTATAAAATGTCCAATATTTAATTCGTAAATTTGTGGAATTTTGGCAATTTTTTTGGCGGTTTGATAATTTAATCCATGACCGGCGTGACATTCTAAACCCAAGCCAGAAGCGTATTCAACGCATTTTTTAATTTTTGCAAATTCATTATTTTGAGCAACGCCAACTAAATTACAAAATTCACCGGTGTGAATTTCAATAATATCGGCTTGAAGTTTTTTTGCCATGTCGATTTGCTTAAAATCGGCGTCGATAAACAGCGAAACGCGAATTTTATTTTGACGAATTTTTTTAATAATGCGCTCTAAATTTTGTTGATTTTTAATCAAATCAAGCCCGCCTTCGGTGGTAATTTCTTGGCGCTTTTCGGGGACGATGCAAACCGCGTTGGGCTTGGTTTTGATGGCGATTTTGAGCATTTCGTCGGTGCCGGCTATTTCGAGATTTATCGGTAATTTTATGTGTTGCTTGAGGCGCAATAAATCTTCGTCGCGAATGTGACGACGGTCTTCGCGAAGGTGAATCGTGATTCCATCGGCGCCACATTTTTGTGCTAAAATTGCGCCGTCGACCGGGTCGGGATGGCTTCCACCACGAGCATTGCGAATAGTTGCGATGTGATCAATATTAACGCCGAGGCGAATTTTATTTTTAGAATTTAATGATTTTTTTAATGAATTATTCTTTGTTTTTTTCATAAATTACTAAAAAAGTTAAATAAAATAAACAGCCAAAACAAATTGCGATTGGAAGCCCTTGATTGCCAAAAAAATTAATCATAAAACCGCCGAATAAGCTTCCAAATAGCGAACCGCAAGTGCCAACGAGTTGAAAAGTTGCGTTGGCGGGAACTAATTCATTATTTTCGTAATCTTCATTCATCATTTTAAAAACTGAAACATAAATGCAAGCAATAAATAAGCCAAACACGAAAAAACATAAAATTAAAAAATAAAATGATTTTTGATAAAGGCTGACGAGGAGGAAGCAATAAAGGCAACCCAAATATCCGATGTTAATTAATTTTTTTGGTGAAATTTTTTTGAGCATAAAGCCAACGAAAATATCAAAAAATCCACTTGCCATGTAAGCTGTAATGAGTAAGCCGGAAGACTCATTACTAAAGCCAAGACCCGTTCCAAAAACTACCGATAAACTTAAAATTGTGTAAGTTGTAAAATCTAAAAAAAAGCGACTAAAAAAACTGTTGGGATTTTTTTTAAAAAATTTTTTTATGGAAATTCTTTGAGAATTTATTTCGGGCTGAAGTTGCTGTTTTAAAGGCTTGAGGCATAATGACGCCGATAAAACTAACACCGCCGAAATTACAAAACTTAAATAATTTTCTGAGCCAGAAAATTTTACGATTACCGGTCCAAAAGCCACTCCGCCCGAAATTAAAGCGCTAAAAATTCCTAAACCGACACCTCTTTCTTCGTTGGTTAAAAAGACATTGAGCCATGACATTCTAGCGATGGCGAATATTAGCCAACAACATCCGAGAACGAAAACTAGCAATAACCACAATATAAAATTTGAATAAAAATATATGATTAAAACAATTGATGAATAAAGAATTGAAGCGATTTTTATAGAATTTGTTATGCCAAATTTGGCGACGAATTTACTTAAAAAAAACGACATAAAGGCAACTCCGCAAACTTCGACGGCAAAAGCAATGCCAATTTCCGAGGGGGTGATATTGTTGAGTTTTAAAATTGATGGGAAGGTTACTAAATCAATGCCAATCGCGGTCGCAAATAGGAAAAAACTTAAATATAAAAATTTAGTTTGACGAACGAAAAGTAAATTTTTAAAGCTTTTGAACATTTGCTTGCTTGTGATTTTATAAATAAATATTTAGAATAAAAAAGTGATTTTTAACTTAATTTTTTAACTTAATTAAATCGAGTTTATTTCAAGAAATTTTCTTTTACAAAATAAATTTATATATTTTTTATTGAATGACCGACTCTTTAAATTCCAGCACTCCGCTTCTTGATAAAATTAATTTGCCGGCGGATTTAAAAAAATATTCTTTAAGCGAAATCAAGCAAATAGCCGACGAACTGCGTCACGAAACGATTTCTACGGTTTCAAAAACAGGTGGGCATTTGGGCGCGGGGCTTGGCGTTATTGAAATCACTTGCGCTCTTCATTATGTTTTTGACACGCCTCACGATAAATTAATTTGGGATGTCGGACATCAAGCTTATCCGCATAAAATTTTAACGGGAAGGCGCAATAAAATGCACACGATCCGCAAGCCCGAAGGCTTGGCGGGATTTACTCGACGCGTCGAAAGTGAATTTGATCCATTCGGAGCGGGACATAGTTCGACCTCAATTTCAGCGGGCCTTGGAATTGCTGTTGCCAAAAAATTTAAACAAGAAAAATCGCATGTTATTGCGGTGATTGGTGACGGTGCGATGTCAGCGGGCATGGCTTTTGAAGCCATGAACAACGCGGGTGCGCTCGAAGAAGAATATTTTCACGATAATCGTTTAATCGTAATTTTGAATGACAATGATATGTCGATTGCACCGCCGACGGGAGCGATGTCGCATTATTTTTCGAGACTCGCTTCTTCGAAATCTTATTTAAAAATTCGTGATTTTTCTAAAAAGGTCGTTCATAAATTACCCGAATCGGTTGGCAAATATCCGCGAAAATTTGAAAAATCTATTAAGGATTGGTGGATGGGAGGCAACATTTTTGAAGAGTTGGGATTTTATTATATTGGTCCGATCGATGGACATAATCTTGATATTTTGGTGCCAATTTTACAAAATATTCGCAATGATAATTCTTCCGATCCAATTCTTATTCATTGCGTCACCGAGAAGGGTCGAGGCTTTGTCGAAACTATGCAAAGTTCCGACAAACTTCACGCGGTTTCGTGTTTTGATCCAAAAACTGGCGTGCAACAAAAAGCCACTTCAAATTTTTTAACTTTTTCGAAAATTTTTGGAACCCGTTTGAGCGAATTGGCAAAAAAAGATGAAAAAATTTTGGCAATTACGGCCGCGATGCCTAGCGGGACCGGTCTCGATATTTTTGCAAAAAATCATGCTAAGAAAATTTTTGATGTCGGTATCGCCGAACAACACGCCGTTACATTTTCAGCAGGACTTGCCACTGAAGGCTTGAAGCCATTTTGCGCCATTTATTCAACTTTTTTACAAAGAGCTTATGATCAAGTGGTTCACGATGTCGCTTTGCAAAAACTTCCCGTAAGATTTGCGATTGATCGCGCTGGTTTTGTTGGGGCTGATGGACCAACTCATGCGGGTTCGTTCGACATTGCATATTTAATAAATTTGCCAGATTTTGTGATTATGGCGCCATCAAATGGGCAAGAATTAGTTAAGGCAATTAACACTGCCAACGAAATTAATGACCGTCCGAGCGCCTTTCGCTTTCCTCGCGCCGAAGCTTCGGAAGTAATTAATTTTGAAGATAATGAAATTCTTGAAATTGGCAAAGCTAAATTAGTTCAAAAAGGTTCTAAAGTCGCGATTATGGCTCTCGGAACGATTCTCGAAAATGTTTTTGAGGCTTCAAAAATTATTAAAGAAAAATATGATTTCGATATAACTATTATCGACGCTAGATTTGCCAAGCCTTTTGATGAAAATTTGATAATCGAGACCGTCAAAAATCATGAAATTTTTATTACAATTGAAGAGGGGGCGATTGGTGGATTTGGAAGTTCTGTCGGCAATTTTTTGCTTAATAATTCGATGCTCGATGATGGAAAATGTAAGTTCCGCGCCATGTTCATGGCTGATAAATTTATCGAACAAAATGATATCAAAAAAATGCGAATCGAAGCAAAATTAGGCGTTGATGATATTTTAGAATTAATAAATCACTTAACAAAAATATAAAACCCCCAATAATTCTACTGATATTATTTAAAACATAAATCAAATATATTAAATATTCTTTTAATAATTCTTTGTAAGTTATCAACGATCACTTAAATATTTTTTAATTATAAAAATTTAGTTAAAAATATTTGAGGTTTAAATGATTGTTTTAATTGGTTTCGAATTTAAACGCGAAACATGAATAATTTTAATTTAGAAGTGTTTAGTACTGGTTTGACAAAGTTTCAAGCTGCATTTTTAACTTTTAATTCTCAAGAAGTGGAGGCGATGCTCCGCAATGGCGCCGATATTTCAATGTTACTGCCCCCAGATCTAAATAGAAGATCCTGTTTTTTCTTGATGAGCGAAGCGATGTTTAAAGATGCTAGTCCAGAAAAAATTCCAGAAAAATTTGAGATTTTTAAGTTATTATTTACTTCTTACAGCCTCTCGCACATTCGAGAAAATCGAGATTTAAATATATTATTTGAAGAAGATTTGGAGCAACCAAAAGATTATTTTAGAAAAGTAGGTTATGAATTGGATGAAAAATTTCTTAAAGAATTAAAATTTAAACAACGAGTTTACTTTGCCGATGAAGAATTTGAAAAATTTAAAGTTGAAAGTGGCGATTTAAGCCAAGAGGAATTGTTAAAAGCCAGCGAGATAAGAGCGAAAATCCAAACAATTTTGCGGGACAAAGATCCTCATGAAGAGCATTTGAGATTTCATAATGAACGAATCAGGCATCAAGGTTTTCTCGATAATTATTTTCCGATTAATCCAAGAGATTTGGGTAAAATATTCTTATATCAAGATCATTTTTTAGATCCTGAAAACTTTACATTTAAACTTGATCAAGTAAGGTTTGGCGAAAAT
>CAIOKL010000171.1 GCA_903858915.1 uncultured Alphaproteobacteria bacterium
ATAAAACATGTTGAAGTTAAATAAAAAAAGTTTTAATAATGCAATATAAATGAATTGTTAATAAATTTAAATTATATTGATTATGACAAAGCGTTCCAGGGAAGAAGGCGCTCAAGAAGGCAACTCTCAAGATGCCTCTAGGGGTCGTTCTACACAGAGAAAGGAAAGTGTTTTCAATGTTGCTGATTTAGTCGAGGCAATGGAATCGCTTAGTTTGGAAGTGTTGGCGCCTCCAAATTCACCATCGCTTAGAGCTTCTGCGATGCCAATGCCAGATTTGCAAGTCCCAGATGCGACCCCTTTATTAGTCGAATCTACAATTTCAGCATCATCTTCTGCGGGTTCTCTTGCTTCAAATTCTTCAACAATTTCTGGTTCGGGAAATCCAGAGCAATCGCGGGATGAATCTCCATCGCCAACAACATCGCCACGAATTTTCCCATCAAACTCAAGAACGCCATTAGGTTTACTCGATCAAAATAGACATAGACGACCATAAGAAAGAAAATGAAGTTGCGAAAATTATTTCAGAATTTGCGATATTTTCCAAAATTCTTCGATTGATAATTCTTCGGCGCGCTTAGTCCCATCTATGTTGCACTTTTCAAAAATTTCTGCCAAATCTTGATTAACAAACGCGCCTTTTAACGAAGATTTTAGCATTTTGCGCCTTTGATTAAAAGCTTGTTGCACAATTTTTTCAAATTTCTTTAAATTATTTTTCTCAAAATATTTTTCAATTTTTTCGGCATTTGGAATAATTTGCACGATTGCCGAAGTAATTTTTGGAGGCGGAGAAAACACCATTTTATTGACTTCGAACAACATTTTAGTGTCGCATAAAAGATTCAACATTATTGCCAAGCGACCATAATTTTTATCGTCAATTTTTGCACAAATTCTTTGCACAACTTCCTTTTGAAGCATCAAATTCATCGAGGCAATTTTTGGCAAAATTTTCAGCCATTTAAAAATTAGTACAGTGCCGATATTGTAGGGCAGGTTGGCAATTATTTTGAATTGAGAATTTTCCGAAAATATTTTAGTTTCGTCAATTTCGAGGGCGTCACCTTCGATAATTTCAAGTCTTGAGCCATAAAATTCTTGCAATTCTTTGAGTGCCAAAATACATCTTTGATCTTTTTCGATGACGAATAATTTTTTGACGCCGGCATCGAGAATTGAGCGAGTAAGTCCACCGGGACCGGGACCGATTTCGAGAACTTCAAAATCACTTAAATCGCCCGCCGATTTGGCAATTTTATCGGTAAAATTTTTGTCGAGAATAAAATTTTGTCCTAAAGATTTTTTGGCGTCGAGCTGATATTTTTTAATTAATTCTGAAGTGGAAAGAAGTTGTGACATCTTGTGAGAGTTGATTTGCGAAGAAATATAATTTTATGAAATTAATAAATTAAGTTCATATTAATTTGCGCAAAAAAAATAAATTTTTCACGCAAATTAAATAAAAATATAACTAAATTAAATCTTGTGGATCAAAAAATTTAAGCCCCAAACTTTCCGCAACCGCACGGTAAGTAACCATGCCATCGAAAACATTTAATCCCGCCATTAAATTTTTATCGTCGCGAAGCGCTTTGTTAAAGCCTTTATTAGCAATCGCCAAAGTGAAAGGCAAGGTTGAATTTTCTAAGGCTTGCGTCGAAGTGCGCGCAACCGCACCGGGCATGTTGGTAACACAATAATGAATCACGCCGTCAACTTCGTAAGTTGGGTTGCTGTGCGAGGTCGGGCGACTGGTTTCAAAGCATCCGCCTTGATCAATCGAAATATCGACCATCACCGAACCTTTTTTCATTTCTTTGACCATTTTTTTAGAAACAACTTTTGGTGCCGAAGCTCCCGGAATAAGAACTGCGCCGATTACCAAATCAGCATCGATAACATTTTTTTCAATATTTTCGATTGAAGCATAAAGAACATTTGCCGAATTGACAAAAATATCGCATAAATAACGAATTCGTGCCAAAGATTTGTCAAGAATTACAACCTCCGCACCCATGCCAATAGCGACTTTAGCCGAGTTCGTTCCCGAAACTCCACCACCGATAATTACCACTTTGGCGCGCTCAACTCCGGGAACTCCACCGAGCAAAACACCGCGTCCACCCTGAGCTTTTTCTAGGGCGTGGGCGCCAGCTTGAATTGATAATTTTCCGGCAACTTCACTCATCGGAGCGAGGAGTGGCAAGGATTTATCGTTAGCGGTGACGGTTTCAAAAGCGATGGCACGACAACCCGCTTTCATTAATAATTTTGTTAAATTCGGTTCGGCCGCGAGATGCAAATATGAAAAAATAATTTGCTCTTTTTTAATTAAATCGCACTCCGATTTTTGTGGCTCTTTTACTTTTAAAATCATTTGAGCTTTTTCGTAAACTTCTTCGGCGGAATTGGCGATTTTAGCGCCCGCTTCGCGATAATCTTCATCAGAAAAACCAATGCCTTCGCCTAAATTTTTCTGCACCAAAATTTGATGCCCAGCGCTGGCTAATTCTCTAACGCCCGAAGGTGTTGAGGCTGAACGATATTCATGATCTTTTATTTCTTTTGGAACGCCAATTAGCATTTTAACTCCTAATTTAAATTTGATATTTTAGTGATGCGAATGATATTGCTTTCTTGCGAAGTTAAGCTTGGAA
>CAIOKL010000172.1 GCA_903858915.1 uncultured Alphaproteobacteria bacterium
ATAGCATCACATTTTTTTAATTATGCCTAAAATCAAAAGTTAACAATTAATTAAAGTTAACTTTTTAATAATCTTAGATTTTTAACACACAATAATACTTTATAATATTTCTAACTATAGATTGTTTTTATTGTCATAATAGAACACTTCTTAATATTATAATTAAGAAAAACTAGCTAAAATCACTGGAGGTTATGCGATTTCTTATATATTTAGCAAGAAGTTGCGCATTATTGATTTCATTGTCTTCAAAGCCAATTTTTTCAAATTCAAAATCAATTTTAAAATGCTCAAATATTTCAATTAGGGAATCTTTTTTAAAAGAATTTTTGTTAAGAATTTTGGTAATTTTTAATTTATTATTCTTAAAATTATTGATAATTTTATTAGCATTTTTGTGCAAATATTCTCTTTTTAAATTATATTCTTTAATGCATTCGAGCGCGACATCGTTACCAAAATATTCAATAATTTCTTGAGAAAAAACATCATTACACAAATCATCAAAAAAGTTTTCTAATAATTTGAGAAACAATTTATCGTCGCAATATTCAATGATTTTTTCTTGATTAATTAAACTGCAAATTGTTGAACTCGCGATCATTCTTCCGTGAAGAATATCAAAGGTTCGCTCGGGATATTTCATAGTTAAAACATGAGCGATTAAATGCTCGGACTGACTAGCTGGCGCCGATGAATTAGCGATAGTCATCGCCCAACCCGAAGTCAAAATCATTTTTAATAAAATGCGCAAAAATTTATCATCATTTATTGTAAAATTTTTATAATTTTTAACAAAATTTTTAATGATTTTTTGTTGAATTTTTAAAGCCTGAAAATTTATTTCTTGCAAAAAAACATGGTGATTTAAAATCAAATCAAAATTACAAGAATAAAAACACAAAACATCCGCCAAACCGGCTTTATTCAAGTTACTTGGAGCGTTTTTTAAAATTAACAAATCGCACAAAACCGCGATTGGCAACTTAGCTTCTAGAGTTTTTTTGTGATTATTGATGGCGATTGAAGCGTTTTTTGAAACATAGCCATTCATGGAAAGCGCCGAAACCAAAATTATATAATCATTGTTTAATTTTTTAGCGCTATATTTGCATAAATCATTGATGGTACCGCTTCCAAAGGCTAAAATTAAATCGCAATTTTGGGCATTTTTAACAATTTTATTTACAAAAAATTCATTAGCTTGGGGATTTTTTAAAATTAAAATATTTTTAAATTTTTTAGTGAAATCTTTTTTAAAAAATTGTTGATTTTTTTCCCAAATTATCTCATCACTTACGAATAATATTTTATCAAAATCAAAACCTTTTTCAAAAATTATTTTTTCAATTTTTGAGGCCAAATTTTTATAAATTCTAATGTCGATTTTCTTTTTTAAATCCATCATTTTATTTTAAAATAAGTTCTTGAGTCATAAAAAATTGTAAATATCATTTGGATAAATTTATATAAACAATTTATAGCGTTTTCATTTAAAAATGGAAACGATATTATACCACATTAAATTGAAATAATATTAAACAATATTTAATTATTAAAATGGAAGGAATTCAACTTTTTTTGTTAATTTTACAAATCATTATCGCTGTTTTGTTGGTAACTTTAGTTCTTGTTCAAAAATCTGACGGCGATTCGTTGAGCGGTCTTGGAAGTGGCTCCGGTGGCTTAAATTCAGCAATTTCTGGGCGTTCGAGCATGTCCATTTTAAGCAAAACAACCATGTCTCTTGTCGCGTTATTTATGATTAATTGTTTAATTTTGGCAGCTCTAACTAAAAACAAATCCAATTCTATTAGCAAAGAACTTAACGCCGTCATCGAAGAAACTAATGCTAAAAAAACTAATTCGGATTCTCAAAATCCAAACTCAACGAATATTAACCAATCTTCACCAGCTGAAAAAGTTGCTCCCAAGCCTTCAGTTCCAGCCGTTGAATAGCATTTTATAAAACTATGAAAACAACATCTCTTAACTCAACTCATCGCGCTCAAGGCGCAAAAATGGTCGAATTTGCCGGCTACGACATGCCCGTTCAATATGCCGACGGCATGCTCAAAGAACATGAATGGACTCGCTCTGGCAATGTTGGAATTTTTGATGTTTCGCATATGGGTCAATTTTTTATCGAGGGTCACGAAGTTGCAAAATTTTTATCAAAAATTACTCCAACCGATTTTAGTTTAAGCACCGAAAATCTCGCCAAATATACCGTTCTTACCAATGAAAATGGTGGAATTATCGATGACCTCATCATCACCAAAATTAACGATGAAAAATTTTTCATCGTTCTAAATGCCGGATGCAAAGAAAAAGATGCCACTTGGATTCGTAAAAATTTACCTCAAAATCTTAAATTCACCGCACTCGATGATCGCTCTTTAATCGCGGTTCAAGGACATAAAGCTCAAGAAGTTTTATCGCGCTTTTTAAAATCTGGTGACCTTGAAAATTTACCTTACATGAATCTTGGTTTTTTCCATTTAAAAAATGGTCAAGAAATTTTCATTAGTCGCACCGGCTACACCGGAGAAGACGGCTTCGAAGTCAGCATTAAAAACTCCGATGCCGAAAAATTTTGGCTCGATTTGTCCTCGCAAAGTGAAGTTAAACCAATTGGCTTGGGCGCTCGTGACTCATTGCGTTTAGAAATGGGTTATCCACTTTATGGTCACGATCTCGACGATTCAACTTCACCAATCGAGGCTAGCATTGGCTGGGTTGTAAGCAAAAGCAACGACAATTTTATCGGCTCTTCGCGAGTTTTAAAAGAAAAAACTGATGGCGCAAAACGCAAAAGAATGGGTGTTAAACTTTTGGATCGAGGCATTGCCCGCGAAGGCACCGAAATCAAAAAAGATGGCAAAAAAATTGGCGTTTTATCGAGCGGTGGCTTTTCACCAAATCTTAAAGTTTCAATCGGTCAAGGTTATTTTGACCCAACAATCGTTAAAAACGGTGAAAGTGTTGTGGCGGTAGTTCGCGATCGCGAAATTCCAGCAATAATTTCTTCTTTTGTTTTTGTTGAACCAAAAACAAAATCATTAAAAAAATCTTCTTAAAAATTAACAATTAAATTTGGAGTAAATATGAAATTTACAAAAGATCATGAATGGCTAAAAATTGAAGGCGATATTGCCACAATTGGCATTACCGAATACGCTGCTGAAGCCTTGGGCGAGCTAGTTTATGTCGAGCTTCCAAAAATCGGCAATTCTTACAAAAAACATGACGCCTTTGCGGTTGTTGAATCTTCAAAATCAGCCAGCGATGTTTACATTCCTGTGTCGGGAGAAGTTGTGGAAATTAATGAATCATTGAATTCGGCTCCCGAACTTATCAATCAATCTTCTTATCAAGATGGCTGGATTGCCAAAGTTAAAATCGCTAATCAAGATGATTTAAGCGACACTATGGATGAAGCTTCTTATAAAAAAATGCTTCAAGATAAATAGTTTTAAATTAGTTTTACTATTTTAATTTATTTTTGTAGCGCGATTAATTTTTTTAGACTAAAAATTTATTGATAAATATTTATAATTTAAATCAATTAAAAGCTCTTATTTCTGAATTTTAAAATTAGTAAAACTTTGAATAGAATTTCATTTAGACCCATTGCAATATTATCAATAATTTTGTCGTTGCAATTTCAAATGCAATTCGCTTTATCCGCGACTATAAATGTTGGGTCCGACGAAATAAATAGCTCCTCGCTAACAAGTGGCGACATTGTTAATTTTACCGCAAACGGCTCTCTTTTAATCGTTAACACTAAAAATCTAAACTCAATTAACTCGGAAATTAATGGAAATGGTGTTATAAAATTTACCACCACCAATACTAACCTAATCATTGATAATTCGATAGGAACTTCCACAAAATCTTTAAACAACATATTATACAATGTCGATGCGACCTTAACTGCCAAAAGCGATTTATATTTAATCAACGGCATAACCACCGTAACAAATTCTACCGGAAAAATTGAACTCACTAATTCCACCCCGGCGACTCAAAAAATATCATCTTCAATCGGAAGCGCCAATTTTAATTTAAATGAAATTTTAATAAATCAAGATTCTGGTGCAGAATTTACCAAAGATGTTTATTCAACAAATTTCAAAAATAAAGGAGTTAGTGCAAAAATTAGTGGCGCCGGAAATTTAAATTTTACAAATGCATCTTTTGAGGATAATACAATAATTAGTAGCTCTGGAGCCGTAAATATTGGCACAACTTCTCTAGAAAATGGTATTACTAAAAATTTTGGAACTACATCTATAATTAATGGCAAAACTTTAAACATTGCCAATACAAGCACTTCATTGACCAATTTGACAATGAACGACTCAAGTAAAATAATTATTACCGACGGTAAAAGCTTAAATTTACTTGGAAACATAAGTGGCTCCACCGGCTTAATCAATGCTCTCGCTATCGCTAAAGCTGGCGATCCAGTTAACACCGCCACATTATCGCTTTCTGGAAAAATTACTCAAACAGTGCAAGCTTCTCTGGGCGACGCTTCGACTCGATTAACCAACTTAAATATCAGCAATGTGGTTAGTTCTCAAGGACCCTCAATATCAACTGGGGTTATTTTAGAAAATAATGCTTTTGTTAACAATATCAATTTTACCAACAATTTGGATACTTCAAAAATTTTAATTGTAACCGGCAAAAACATTAATTTATCTCGAAATATTTCCGAAATTTCAGGTGGCAAAGGAATTTTAACTGGTGACGGCAAACTTACTCTGGAAAGCACTTCCGCCCAAACAATTGATGCCAATTTAGGAACTTCAACCACAGATCGATTAAATGAATTAGAAATTAAAAATACTTATAAAATCACCTTAAATGATGACTCATACATTAAAACCCTAACCTCCTCAAGCAACTCCTCATTATCTAATAATTTAACATTAAATATCGAAACTTTAAATGCCGATCAGGATATACTGATTGGCGGTTACGGTGCGCTTGAAGTTGCAACTTTAAATATCGCTAGCGCTAAAAATTTAACTCTAGATGCAAATAAAACCATTAAAATCACCGGCTCAACAACTGGAGCGGGAGCCATTAAAACCAACTCCTCCGGCACTGGTAATATCTTCTTTTCATCAAGCGCTGATATCAATGTCGCTTCCAAAATTGGCGAATCAACAGCGCGCTTAAATAAAATGATCGTCAACACCGCTGATAATATTGTGAATCTTAGTGACAACACTTTTGTTTCAGGAGTTGATTTTACAAACTCTGCGGGGCAATCTAAATTATCAATTGCCACCGGAAAAACTCTCGATGTAAGTGGCGACATATCCAACACCTCAGATTCATTAATAAATGGCTTAGGAAAACTTAAACTTTCTGGCAATGTCGAACAAAATATTTATGCCAAAATAGGCAATCAAGCAAATCCTCTTGGAACCTTGGAAATAAACAATCCGCTTGGCGCAACCTTATATCAAGATTCGTTTGTTAATGCTTTAACTTTAACCAATGGCGCCATTAAAATCGCCGGCAAAACTTTGACAATTAATGGTAATTTAGATCTTTCTGGTCAAAGTTTCGCGAGCAAAATGTTAGGTGATTTTGGTAAAATAATAACTACAAATCTTACAATCTCCAACACTACAAATATCAACATTGATTACGCAAATAATAACATTGATTTAGATTATTCCACTTCGCCAATTTTTAATACCAAATATTCGATTATAGAATCAGCAAATCCAATTACTGGCGATGCAAGCTTGGTTAAAGTAACCGATAATTCATATTTATTCGACAATGCTCTTCAAATTGAAGGAAATAAGCTTTTGACCTCGATTAAGCCGAGCGCCGATTTTAGTCAAGCCAATATCGGCGTCGAAAATTATCAACTTTTAACCAACGCTTTGTCTTACAGCAATTTATCATCAAAATTTTTTAGAATATCAAGTAAAGAAAATCTTAATTTTGCTTTAATGAGTTTAAAACCGATGTCGGTTGATGCCTTCATTAACAACGCTCTATCAGTTAACGAAAATATATTTAATGCAATTTCAGCGCATCTACAAAATACTAATTTAACCAATGAAATTGATTCAAAAAACAAAGATAATATTCATAAAAATTATGGACTTTGGGGACAACTTTTTGGCGATAAATCCGTTCAAAAAAACACTCACGATCAACAAAAATTTAACACCAATAGTTATGGCGGAATCATTGGCGCTGAACACTTAATTAAAAATGACAATAACAATATTTTAATCGGCTCGGCAATTGCCATAAATAAATCAAAAATTACCGATGATTTAAAAATTCATAATAACGCCGTGGATTGCAGAGGGGATA
>CAIOKL010000173.1 GCA_903858915.1 uncultured Alphaproteobacteria bacterium
ATTATAAAAAATATTTTGAAAAGGTCGTCGATCATCATATAAAATTTATATCAAATCCATACGATGCACTTAAAATTACCCTTGAAAAACATTCATTTGACGAAGAAATAAAAAATTTATTTATTAAAAAAATCGAATTTTTGAACATTACAAATATTCGCATAATTGACAAAATTCTAACACATTCTAGATTGTTATTAGATCGCTTAAATCAAGTAATTAAACCCAAAGTTGAACAAGAAACCATTGATCACGCCTTGATTGCTTTGTGCCTTTTTTGTGACGGAATTTATTCTCTGCCAAATTTAAATAACGAAGATAAGCCAGCTATTGAAGATATTTTAAATCCCGAAAATAAAATTTATAATAACAAAAAACAGCAAAATTTTTTATGGAATCTCGGATATTTTGAAACTAAATTATTCCAGATAAAAATATATGAATTTATTTTAAATGGTTTTTTTGATTCTAATTTTGATGAAATTACCAATGAATATAACAAAAAATTTGAAATAGGAACTAAGCAATATAAATATGATGAATCTTGGAGGGTTGGTTTTCATGGATCTTTGAAAGACAATGGTGATGAAGTCGTGAGTGAAATTTACAGAACATTTATTGATGGAATTGAGGTTATGACGATTAGAAATCTATCGCCCGCTTATAGTTTGTTAAACGAATATGGTTGGAATGACAAAGCCAATGAGATTAAAAATTTATATTACGAAAAGCACAAAAATGATAAAGAAAAATTCAATTTACATGAAATTTATGAAGCGGATAATCAAGAAATAAAAAATTTTTGCAAAGCCTCGCTTCAAAAAATTAAGCTAAATAATAGACCAAATATTGAAATTGCCGTAGAAAATTTTTTAGAAAATAAAAACAATCCTGATAATGATGATTATTTAAGGCAATTAAGCGAAGAGGAGTTTTATAAATTTTTTAAGGATGAAGAATTAAAAATTGACAATTTCAATAAATTATATTTGGCAAAACATTTTGACAGTGCAAAATCTACTTTAGAAAAAATTGGCAAAGAGAGTAAAATTAACAAATTAAGAATCGAATATGCAAGTGGGGGATTTAAATTAAAACCTTAAAATATCCTCCTCAATCCTTATGGTCCTAAATTTTGCTTTTTCTCGTAAAGCCTTCAGGTTCTAGCTCCCCCCTTGAGGACTTACAAAACTACATTTGGGAGTCGTGAGAGAAAAAAAGGTACCAGGTTCCTTTTTTCTCAAGCTCGGTGCAATCACCCTCACCCTGCGGGAGGGTTGAAATTGCAAAGCAATTTCGGGGAGGGGGTAATAAAGAATTTCATAAACTCAAATGCTCAATTAAATCCAAATAGTTTCGCCCCCTTCCAAAATTTTCTTGCAGAAAATTTTACCCTCCCGAAAAGCCTCATGCCCCTACAATTTTCTACAAGCTCGGAAGTTCTTCAGGCTGTAGCTCCCCCCTTGAGGGGGAGCGGGCGATAAAATCGCAACGGTAGTTTCGATTTGGGAGCCGTGGGGGGTCAAATACTAACAGCAAGAACGGGTTTAAGGTTAACTCAAAAGCTAAAAC